>NZ_JBEAHS010000050.1:0-62262 GCF_040062505.1 Klebsiella sp. JN_Kp127 | reverse complement strand
AACCTCGGAATGCCGGAATCAGAATCCGGTGCCTTACCGCTTGGCGATACCCCAATTGTCTGTTGCATTTAACCGTCACTATCCCGGTTTTAGCGCAACAGTGCGTTCATTGCTGAACGACTTTTTAATTTGGCTGGGGTACGAGGATTCGAACCTCGGAATGCCGGAATCAGAATCCGGTGCCTTACCGCTTGGCGATACCCCAACAAATTGTTTGCGGATTTATCGATGTGTATCGATACGTCCCGAATATGGTGGCTACGACGGGATTCGAACCTGTGACCCCATCATTATGAGTGATGTGCTCTAACCAGCTGAGCTACGTAGCCAAATTGTCTTACTGTTTCTTCGATGGCTGGGGTACCTGGATTCGAACCAGGGAATGCCGGTATCAAAAACCGGTGCCTTACCGCTTGGCGATACCCCAATACCGTCGCGGTGAACCGCAAATATCGCAGAAATATGGCTGGGGTACCTGGATTCGAACCAGGGAATGCCGGTATCAAAAACCGGTGCCTTACCGCTTGGCGATACCCCATCCGTACAACGCTGACTGGTGAATGGTGCGGGAGGCGAGACTTGAACTCGCACACCTTGCGGCGCCAGAACCTAAATCTGGTGCGTCTACCAATTTCGCCACTCCCGCAAAAAAAGATGGTGGCTACGACGGGATTCGAACCTGTGACCCCATCATTATGAGTGATGTGCTCTAACCAGCTGAGCTACGTAGCCATCTTTTTTTCGCGTAACCTTATCGGCGTTGCGGGGCGCATTATGCGTATTGGGCCTGCGAGCGTCAACCTCTTTTTCAAGGAAAATCGTTGTAATGTGACTGTTTGGTTAGGTTGCGAACAGCTCGCTGCAATAATCGGCAATTATTGGTTATTTATCGTTTTTCAGCGGCATAAATCCCGCAAAAAGAAAACGGACCCCGGAGGGTCCGTTTCGCGTTTCATCGCCTGTCAGGGCTTATTTATAGGCCGACTGGTGGACGCCCACCGCGCGGCCTGACGGATCGTTCATGGTTTTGAACGCTTCATCCCATTCAATGGCTTTGGCAGAAGAGCAGGCCACCGACGGACCGCCAGGGACACACTCCGCCGCGCTTGGCAGCGGGAACAGCTCTTCGAAGATCTCGCGGTACAGATAGCCTTCTTTGGAGGTCGGCGTGTTGTACGGGAAGCGGAAGCTTGCGGTTTCCAGCTGCTGGTCGCTGATCTGTTTCGCGGCCACTTCTTTCAGCGTATCGATCCAGCTATAGCCGACGCCGTCAGAGAATTGCTCCTTCTGACGCCACGCCACGCTGGCCGGCAGATAGGATTCAAAGCATTCGCGCAGCACGTGTTTTTCCATTTTACCGTTGCCGCACATCTTATCCTGCGGGTTGATGCGCATCGCCACGTCGAGGAACTTCTTATCGAGGAACGGCACGCGGGCTTCCACGCCCCAGGCGGACATCGCTTTGTTGGCGCGAGCGCAGTCAAACATATGCAGCGCCTGCAGCTTACGCACCGTCTCTTCGTGCAGTTCTTTGGCGTTCGGCGCCTTATGGAAGTAGAGGTAGCCGCCGAACACTTCGTCCGAGCCTTCGCCGGAAAGCACCATTTTGATGCCCATGGCTTTAATTTTACGTGACATCAGGTACATCGGCGTCGAAGCGCGAATGGTGGTCACATCGTAGGTTTCGATGTGATAGATAACGTCGCGGATCGCATCCAGCCCTTCCTGAACGGTAAAGTGAATTTCATGGTGCACGGTGCCGAGGTGGTTAGCCACTTCCTGCGCCGCTTTCAGGTCGGGAGAGCCTTCCAGACCGACCGCGAAGGAGTGCAGCTGCGGCCACCAGGCTTCGCTACGCTCCTGATCTTCGACGCGACGGGCGGCGAATTTCTTGGTGATGGCGGAGATGACCGAAGAATCAAGGCCGCCGGAGAGCAGCACGCCGTAGGGCACGTCGGACATCAGGTGGCTTTTCACCGACTCTTCCAGCGCCTGACGCAGTTCGTTCTTATCGGTAACGTTGTCTTTTACCGCGTCGTAATCGAACCAGTCGCGCTGATAGTACTGGCGAATTTCACCGTCTTTGCTCCACAGGTAGCTGCCCGCCGGGAACTCTTTAATGGTGCGGCACACCGGCACCAGGGCTTTCATTTCTGAGGCGACGTAGAAGTTGCCGTGTTCGTCATGGCCCATATACAGCGGAATAATACCGATATGGTCGCGGCCAATTAAGTACGCGTCTTTTTCGCTGTCGTACAGGGCGAAGGCGAACATCCCCTGCAGGTCGTCGAGGAACGCCGGGCCTTTTTCCTGATACAGCGCGAGGATCACTTCGCAGTCGGAGCCGGTCTGGAACTGATAGCGATCGCCATATTCCGCGCGCAGCGCCTGATGGTTGTAGATTTCGCCGTTAACGGCCAGCGCATGGGTTTTTTCGGCGTTGTACAGCGGCTGGGCGCCGGCGTTGACGTCGACAATCGACAGGCGCTCGTGCGCCAGAATCGCTTTGTCGCTGGCATACACGCCAGACCAGTCCGGACCGCGATGGCGCATCAGGCGGGAAAGCTCCAGCGCCTTTTTACGCAGCTCGCCTGCGTCAGTTTTAATATCCAGTACGCCAAAAATAGAACACATAGCCTTCTCCATTACCCTGTCTTGTTTGATGTTGTGCTGGCTTCGTCTCGTGGCGAAGCCTGAGTGCGTGCTTAAGAAAATGCCGTAAAGGGGAAGCCGGCGCAAGGGTTTTACGGCCGGAAAAAGAAAAAACGCAACTGCGATTGTTGAATAGTAAAAAAAGAGTATCTTTTGAACGGCTTTATTGAAGAATACGCAATTATAAGCCGTTTTTATTAGATGGGGGGCTTTTAGCAGGCGTCAGAAATGAACAACCACGTCCTGAGACGTGGCTGGCATTAGAAAATATCGATTTCCGCGACGGAAGGGTAGATCCACGACGGGCGGAACGGCATGCTGTCGATGTCGTCGAGGGTCGAGACGCCGGAGAGCACCAGAATGGTCTCCAGCCCCGCCTGGAAGCCGGCCAGAATGTCGGTGCGCAGATTGTCGCCGACGATCACCGTCTGTTCGGAGTGGGCCTGCATTTTGTTAAGCGCTGAGCGGATGATCCACGGGCTGGGTTTACCGACGTAAAACGGCTTACGGCCGGAGATCTTCTCGATCCCGGCGCACAGGGCGCCGCAGGCCGGGTAGAAGCCGCGACCGTGAGTATCCGGGTTGGTGGCAATGAAGCGGGCGCCATTGGCGACAAAGAAGGCCGCCTTATGCATCATCTCCCAGTTAAAGGAGCGGGTTTCCCCGACGATGACAAAGTCCGGGTTGACATCGGTGATGGTAAAGCCGGCTTTATACAGCTCGTGGATCAGCGCCCCTTCACCCACCACATAGGCTTTCTTGCCTTCCTGGCGGCGCAGAAAATCGGCCGTCGCCATTGCCGAGGTGTAGAAGGCGCTATCCGGCACCTCAATCCCGGCGGTGGCGAAACGGTTCGCCAGATCCTGCCCGGTTTGCGACGGGTAGTTGGTCAGCATCACCAGCGGCATGCCTTTATCGAGGATGCGCTTGATAAACTCGGCAGCGCCGGGAACGGCGACGTTATCGTGCATCAGCACGCCGTCAATATCACAAATTATGTTTTGAATGGTCATGGTGGGTCCAGAATCATTAACAAAGACGAAACTATACGCGTCATCGATGCGGTTTCACACCTCTGACGGGCGATGCCCGCCAGTGACAGAGCGACGCGCTTATCTGTAGAGGGGGGCGATTAGCTCTCAAGCAAGCGCTGCAGCAGCGTGCCATTGAGCATGGCGCGTTTGACCAGCGCGAAGGCGCCAATCGCTGAGCGATGATCGAGGGTGGAGCGCACCACCGGCAGGTTCTTACGAAACGCCTTTAGCGCCTGGGCGTTAATGCAGCCCTCAATGGCCGGGAGCAGCACTTTCTCGGCTTCCACAATTTCGCCGGCGACGACGATTTTTTGCGGATTGAACAGGTTGATGGCGATGGCGATCGTTTTTCCGAGGTGACGCCCTACGTACTCGATCACCTCGCAGGCCAGGGCATCGCCCTTGTTGGCCGCTTTGCAGATGGTTTTGATCGTGCAGTCATCGAGGGTCAGGCGGCTCTGGTAGCCCTGGTCCAGCAGATGGCGAACGCGATGTTCGATGGCGGCGTTCGCCGCGACGGTCTCCAGGCAGCCGAAGTTGCCGCAGTGGCAGCGTTCGCCCAGCGGATCGACCTGAATATGGCCAATTTCGCCCACGTTGCCGTTACGGCCAATAAAAATGCGTCCGTTGGAGATGATCCCCGCCCCGGTGCCGCGGTGCACGCGCACCAGAATGGAGTCTTCGCAGTCCTGGCTTGCGCCAAAATAGTGCTCGGCCAGCGCCAGACTGCGGATATCGTGCCCGACAAAGCAGGTAACGTTGAAGCGTTTTTCCAGCGCCCCGACCAGGCCCCAGTTTTCCACCGCAATGTGCGGCATATAGCGGATCACGCCGCTTTCTGGATCCACCAGCCCCGGCAGGATCACCGAGATGGCGATCAGCTCGCGGATTTTGCGCTGACAGTTTTCGATAAAAGTGGCGATAATATTCAGCAGGGCGTGTTCCAGCGTTTCCTGGGTGCGCTCGGGCAGCGGGAAATGCTCCTCCTCCAGGGTCTTGCTGCTTAAATCATAGAGGGTCAGGGTGGCGTCATAGCGGCCAAGGCGCACGCCAATGGCGTTGAAGTTACGCGTCTCCGCAATGATGGAGATGGCGCGGCGCCCCCCGGTGGAGGCCTGCTGATCGACTTCTTTGATCAGGCCGCGCTCAATAAGCTGACGCGTGATTTTGGTCACGCTGGCAGGGGCAAGCTGGCTTTGTTCCGCGATCTGAATGCGCGAGATAGGCCCATGCTGGTCAATCAGGCGGTACACGGCCGCGCTGTTCAGTTGTTTTACGAGGTCAACGTTACCAATTTGAGCTTGTCCGCCTGCTGTCATACTTTTACTTACTCAGTGACGACCTCGTTACCATTAACGATGGTCTTGGTGATTTTATAATCGCGTGTAAAGGCGGTCAGGTTAGCGACCATACCCGGCGCAATGCTGCCGAGCTGCTTGTCCACACCAATGGCGCGCGCGGGATAGAGCGTCGCCATCCGCAATACTTCGTCCAGCGCCACACCGCAATGCTCAACCAGATTACGCACCCCTTCAATCATGGTCAGGGAAGATCCGCTGAGGGTGCCGTTTTCATCTACGCACAGCCCGTTGCGGTAGTATATTGTTTTCCCGGCAAAAATGAACTGGTCAATATTCGCCCCCGCCGGCGCGGTGGCGTCGGTGACCAGGCACAGTTTGTCGCCTTTCAGGCGCTTGGCGTTGCGCACGTTGGCGTAATCGACGTGCATCCCGTCGACAATAATACCGCAGTAGACATCCGGCTCGTCAAAAATCGCCCCGGCCAGACCCGGTTCGCGGCCGGTAATGTACGGCATTGCATTATACAGGTGGGTGGCGAAGGTAATGCCCGCGCGGAAGCCCACTTTCGCCTCTTTCAGCGTGGCGTTGGAGTGGCCCGCGGAGACGACGATCCCGGCGGCGACCAGTTTGCGGATCACTTCCGGCTCGACGCGCTCAGGGGCGAGGGTCACTTTGGTGATCACATCGGCGTTGTCGCACAGGAAATCGACCAGCGCCGCGTCCGGTTTACGCACGTAGTCGGGATTGTGGGTGCCTTTCTTAACGATATTCAGCCAGGGTCCTTCAAGATGCAGACCCAGCGCCTGGTTCGGGTGCTTTTGCAGGTATTCGCGCATCACGCGGACGCCTTGCTTCATCAGATCGTCGCTGGAGGTAATCAGCGTCGGCAGGAAGCTGGTGCAGCCTGAGCGTTCGTTGGCCTTCTGCATGATCTCCAGCGTTTCGACAGTGACCGCGTCAGGGCTGTCGTTAAACTGCACGCCGCCGCAGCCGTTGAGCTGGACGTCGATAAAACCGGGGGCGAGGATCGCGCCGTTGACTGAGCGCTGCTCGATGTCAGACGGCAAATCTGCCAGCGGACAAAGACGTTCGATAAGGCCATTAGCGATAACAACCGCATGGTCATCGAGAATTTCATGACCGGTATAAACCCGGCCCTGGGTTAATGCATACATTACGACCCCCGGTATATACGTCTCATCAGGCCCGGGAACGTTCGTTTGCCGCCGGCCTGATGATGCATACAAAGAAAAAGATGGTCCCGCGCAAAGTCGCGGGACGCGACTACATTACAGACCTTTAATATTTTCAGCTTCTAATTCGTTGAAATATTTCAGCGTCTTCACTTTCAGCTCCATGGTGGACGGTTCGTCGCAGACGATCACCGCCTTCGGATGCAGCTGCAGACAGGTAATGGTCCACATGTGGTTGACGTTACCTTCAACTGCCGCCTGCAGCGCCAGCGCTTTCTGATGGCCCAGCACCAGAATCATGACCTCTTCCGCATCCAGCAGGGTGCCCACGCCGACGGTCAGCGCATATTTCGGCACCAGATCCACGTCGCCGTCGAAGAAGCGGGAGTTCGCCACACGGGTGTCATGGGTCAGGGTCTTAATACGGGTGCGGGACGCCAGAGAAGAGGCCGGTTCGTTGAACGCGATGTGGCCATCGTTGCCCACGCCGCCCATAAACAGGTGGATTTTACCGTAGGAACGAATTTTTTCTTCATAGCGACGGCATTCCGCATCGATGTCCGGCGCGTTACCATTCAGCAGGTTGATATTTTCTGCCGGAATATCAACGTGGTCAAAGAAATTACGGTGCATGAAGCTATGATAGCTTTCCGGATGCTCTTTCGGCAGGCCAACGTATTCATCCATGTTGAAGGTGACAACGTGCTTGAAGCTAACCTGGCCTGCTTTATGCATTTCAACCAGCGCCTTGTAGGCGGTGAGCGGGGTGCCGCCGGTCGGCAGACCCAGCACGAACGGACGGTCCGCGGTTGGTTTGAATGCATTAATGCGGTTCACGATATGGCGGGCAGCCCATTTACCGACCTGCTCAGCGGTTACCAGGGGGATCAGTCTCATTCTTCACCTCTATAGTTAAAAGTAGAATCTGGCGGATTGGCGCCAGCACTCTGAGGAGAGTATTGCAGCAACTGCGCCGACCGGGGTCAATCCGTGTTGATTTTTTGAATGATAAAATAAGTTTTCGATGTTAGCCAGTCTAAGGGAGGGGGGAATACGATATTTGGTGATAATTATCACAAAAAATACCCGTTTAATTTGCGATACGAATTAATTTTTCACACACTTTGCCGGTAAGTGATAAAACCGACCTTGTTACACAATAAAAAAGTGGCTTTGAAAATGAGCCTCATCGGGGTCTCATAGGGGGAATAAGATGAATATTTTAGGTTTCTTTCAGCGACTGGGTAGGGCGTTACAGCTCCCTATCGCAGTGCTGCCGGTCGCGGCATTGCTGCTGCGTTTCGGGCAACCAGACCTGTTGAATGTACCCTTCATCGCGCAAGCGGGTGGGGCTATCTTCGACAACCTGGCGCTGATCTTTGCTATCGGTGTGGCGTCAAGCTGGTCCAAGGATAACGCCGGCTCTGCGGCGCTGGCCGGGGCAGTAGGTTATTTCGTGATGACCAAAGCGATGGTCACCATCAATCCGGAAATCAACATGGGCGTACTGGCCGGTATCATTACCGGTCTGGTAGCAGGGGCGGTGTACAATCGCTGGGCCGGCATCAAGCTGCCGGACTTCCTGAGCTTCTTCGGCGGCAAACGCTTCGTGCCGATCGCCACCGGCTTCTTCTGTTTGATCCTCGCGGCGCTCTTCGGCTACGTCTGGCCGCCGGTGCAGCACGCTATCCATGCGGGCGGCGAGTGGATCGTTTCCGCAGGGGCGCTGGGTTCCGGTATCTTCGGCTTTATCAACCGTCTGCTGATCCCGACCGGTCTGCACCAGGTGCTGAACACCATCGCCTGGTTCCAGATTGGTGAGTTCACGAACGCCGCAGGCGCCGTGTTCCACGGCGACATCAACCGCTTCTACGCCGGCGACGGCACCGCGGGGATGTTCATGTCCGGCTTCTTCCCGATCATGATGTTTGGTCTGCCGGGCGCGGCGCTGGCGATGTATCTGGCCGCTCCGAAAGCGCGTCGTCCGATGGTGGGCGGTATGCTGCTGTCCGTTGCCATCACCGCGTTCCTGACCGGGGTAACCGAGCCGCTGGAATTCCTGTTCATGTTCCTGGCTCCGCTGCTGTACCTCCTGCACGCGGTACTGACCGGTATCAGCCTGTTCATCGCAACGGCGCTGGGCATTCATGCGGGCTTCTCCTTCTCCGCAGGCGCTATTGACTACGTGCTGATGTACAGCCTGCCGGCCGCCAGCAAAAACGTCTGGATGCTGCTGGTGATGGGCGTGGTGTTCTTCTTCGTCTACTTCCTGCTGTTCAGCGCGGTGATCCGCATGTTCAACCTGAAAACGCCGGGTCGTGAAGACAAAGCCGCTGACGTGGTAACGGAAGAAGCGAACAGCAACACTGAAGAAGGCCTGACCCAGCTGGCGACCAGCTATATCGCCGCGGTGGGCGGAACGGACAACCTGAAAGCGATTGACGCCTGTATCACCCGTCTGCGCCTGACCGTGGGCGATTCGGCGAAAGTCAACGACGCCGCCTGTAAACGTCTCGGCGCGTCCGGGGTGGTGAAACTGAATAAGCAAACCATCCAGGTTATCGTCGGCGCGAAGGCAGAGTCTATCGGCGATGAGATGAAAAAAGTGGTGACCCGCGGCCCGGTAGCGGCAGCGGCAGCCGCGCCGGCTGGCAACGTCGCCACCGCAGCGCCCGCGGCTAAACCGCAGGCGGTAGCGAACGCGAAGACCGTTGAGTCGCTGGTTTCGCCGATTACTGGTGACGTGGTGGCCCTCGAACAGGTGCCGGACGAAGCCTTCGCCAGCAAAGCCGTCGGCGACGGTATCGCGGTGAAACCGACCAGCAACATCGTGGTGGCCCCGGCCGCCGGTACCGTGGTGAAAATTTTCAACACTAACCACGCGTTCTGCCTCGAAACCAACAACGGTGCGGAAATCGTTGTCCACATGGGTATCGACACCGTGGCGCTGGAAGGCAAGGGCTTCAAACGACTGGTTGAAGAGGGCGCGGACGTGAAGGCGGGCGAGCCGATTCTGGAAATGGATCTGGACTTCCTCAACGCTAACGCGCGCTCGATGATTAGCCCGGTGGTCTGCAGCAACAGCGATGACTACAGCGCGCTGGTGATACTGGCGAGCGGTAAGGTCGTTGCCGGCCAGACGCCGCTGTATGAGATTAAAGGCAAGTAAGGCTCCTGAGTCGAGTTTATGCCTCAGCGGCGAAGGGAAACCTTCGCCGCTTTTTTTTGCAGCAATCGGCCCCATAATCCTCTTCTGATACCTATTTTACGTAACTAATAGTTGTCACTACGCCCTGCTTGTAAGATCATGTGCCGTTATACGTTGTTTACGCTTTGAGGAACCCGTGATGAGTGAGGCAGAAGCCCGCCCGACTAACTTTATCCGTCAGATCATTGATGAAGATCTGGCTACCGGTAAGCACACCACCGTTCACACCCGCTTCCCGCCGGAGCCGAACGGTTATCTGCACATTGGCCATGCGAAATCCATCTGCCTGAACTTCGGCATCGCCCAGGATTATCAGGGCCAATGCAACCTGCGTTTCGATGACACCAACCCGGTGAAAGAAGATATCGAATACGTGGAGTCGATTAAAAACGACGTGCAGTGGTTAGGTTTCCACTGGTCCGGGGACGTTTGCTACTCGTCTGACTACTTTGATCAGCTGCATCAGTATGCGGTTGAGCTGATCAACAAAGGCCTGGCCTATGTTGATGAACTCTCTCCTGATGAAATTCGTGAATATCGCGGCACCCTGAAAGCGCCGGGTAAGAACAGCCCGTATCGCGACCGCAGCGTGGAAGAAAACCTGGTGCTGTTCGAAAAAATGCGCAGCGGCGGCTTCGAAGAGGGCAAGGCCTGCCTGCGCGCGAAGATCGATATGGCGTCGCCGTTCATCGTGATGCGCGATCCGGTGCTGTACCGCATTAAGTTCGCTGAGCATCATCAGACCGGCAACAAGTGGTGCATCTACCCGATGTACGACTTCACCCACTGCATCAGCGATGCGCTGGAAGGCATTACCCACTCGCTGTGTACCCTGGAGTTCCAGGACAACCGTCGTCTGTACGACTGGGTGCTGGACAACATCAGCATCCCGGTTCACCCGCGCCAGTACGAATTCTCGCGCCTGAATCTTGAATACACGGTGATGTCCAAGCGTAAGCTGAACCAGCTGGTGACCGAGAAGCACGTGGAAGGTTGGGACGATCCGCGTATGCCGACCATCTCCGGTTTGCGTCGTCGCGGCTACACCGCCGAATCCATCCGCGAATTCTGCAAGCGCATCGGCGTGACCAAGCAGGACAACACTATTGAGATGGCGTCGCTGGAGTCCTGCATTCGCGAAGATCTCAACGAAAACGCGCCGCGCGCGATGGCAGTGATCGATCCGGTGAAACTGGTTATCGAGAACTACCCGCAGGGCGAAAGCGAAATGGTGGCGATGCCGAACCATCCGAACAAGCCGGAGATGGGCAGCCGCGAAGTGCCGTTCAGCGCGGAAATCTGGATCGACCGCGCGGACTTCCGTGAAGAAGCCAACAAGCAGTACAAGCGTCTGGTGCTGGGCAAAGAAGTGCGTCTGCGCAACGCCTACGTCATCAAAGCGGAACGCGTGGAGAAAGATGCCGAAGGCAATATCACCACTATCTTCTGTACCTACGATGCCGACACCCTGAGTAAAGATCCGGCTGACGGCCGCAAGGTCAAAGGCGTGATCCACTGGGTGAGCGCGGCGCATGCGCTGCCGGTAGAGATCCGTCTCTACGATCGCCTGTTCAGCGTACCAAACCCGGGTGCAGCGGAGGATTTCCTCGCGGTGATCAATCCGGAATCGCTGGTGATCAAACAGGGTTACGCGGAGCCGAGCCTGGCGCAGGCGGAAGCCGGTAAAGCTTACCAGTTTGAGCGTGAAGGTTACTTCTGCCTCGACAGCCGCTATGCAACCGCAACCAGTCTGGTGTTTAACCGCACCGTCGGTCTGCGCGATACCTGGGCGAAAGCGGGCGAATAACATTTTCCCTACCGTCAAAGCGCCGCACTCTGCGGCGCTTTTTTTGTTTCAGAATCAGCAAATTACTCTTTTTATTTTCGCGAAGCGAATTAATTCTGTTTCAAACCGGAAATAAATAACGCTTCTGATATTTCCTGTCTCATACAAAAAACCAATGTAATCGCTTTCAGGTTTTGCGTTTTTCCCTGATTTTGCAATGACTTCCATGACAAAATCATCAGAGATAAGACTGTAACAAAACGACATAAATTATGTGCGCTTTGTCATAATCTTAAGCTTTGCCTCACGAAAAACATTGATAATTCGCGTCACGAAAAATAGTCTATCTACAGTGGTTTCGCGGCCTTTTTCACCGCCCCACATTTTGCAGTGTTATTTATTTTTTTAGCGAATGACCCCCTGGTCTTCGCCTTTTAAAACGTCAAAGAGGATATGCACATGCGTACGTTTAGTGGCAAACGTAGTACGCTGGCGCTGGCTATTGCCGCCGTCACCGCGATGTCGGGCTGGGTTGTGATTCCGCAGGCCAGCGCAGCAGGCTTTATCGATGATTCTACTTTAACCGGCGGTATCTATTACTGGCAGCGTGAGCGTGACCGTAAAGATGTGACCGACGGCGACAAATACAAAACCAACCTTTCCCACTCCACCTGGAACGCCAACCTGGACTTCCAGTCCGGCTATGCCGCCGATATGTTTGGCCTTGATATTGCGGCGTTTACCGCGATTGAAATGGCGGAGAACGGCGACAGCGGCCACCCGAACGAAATTGCCTTCTCGTCGCGTAACAAAGCCTATGACGAAGACTACTCCGGCGATAAGAGCGGCATCAGCCTGTATAAAGCCGCTGCGAAATTCAAATACGGTCCGGCGTGGGCGCGCGCGGGCTACATCCAGCCAACCGGTCAGACCCTGCTGGCGCCGCACTGGAGCTTTATGCCGGGTACCTATCAGGGGGCGGAAGCCGGGGCCAACTTCGACTATGGCACCGCGGGCGCGTTAAGTTTCTCCTACATGTGGACGAACGAGTATAAAGCGCCATGGCATATCGAGATGGATGATTTCTACCAGAACGATAAGAAGACTAAAGTCGATTATCTCCACTCCGTCGGCGCCAAATATGATTTCAAAAACGACCTGGTGCTGGAGGCGGCATTTGGTCAGGCTCAGGGCTATATCGATCAGTACTTTGCTAAAGCCAGCTACAAGTTTGACGTCGCCGGCGCGCCGTTGAGCACCAGCTACCAGTTCTACGGCACTCGCGATAAGGTCAGCAACGGCGGGGTCAACGACATCTATGACGGCACCGCATGGCTGCAGGCGTTAACCTTTGGCTATAAAGTGGCGGATGTGCTGGATCTGCGTCTGGAAGGGACCTGGGTGAAGGCCGATGGCCAGCAGGGCTACTTCCTGCAGCGTATGACCCCGACCTACGCCTCCTCCAACGGTCGTCTCGATATCTGGTGGGATAACCGTTCCGACTTCAACGCCAACGGCGAAAAAGCGGTCTTCTTCGGCGCGATGTATGACATGAAAAACTGGGATATGCCGGGCTGGGCGTTTGGCGCGTCTTATGTGTACGCCTGGGATGCGAAGCCGGGCAAAATGTCCTCCCCGGACGCCTACTATGACGCTGATTACCGTCTGAAAGAGTCGGCCTACAGCCTGGATGCGCTGTATACCGTGCAGGAAGGCCGGGCGAAGGGCACGCTGTTTAAACTGCACTTTACCCAGTACGACAACCATTCCGATATTCCGAGCTGGAGCGGCGGCTACGGCAACATCTTCCAGGATGAGCGCGACGTGAAGTTCATGGTTATCGCCCCGTTCACAATTTTCTGATGCCTGCGCGGCGGGCGTGAGCCTGCCGCACCTCTGGGAGAACGACAATGAAAAAAATGCTGCTTATTGCCATGATGGCATCGGCTCTGGTGGCCTGCACCACGTCGCCGGCACCGAAAGAAGACACCAAACTGAAAGATGCCTATAGCGCCTGTATTAATACGGCGGAAGGCAATCCGGACAAAATTGAAGCCTGCCAGAGCGTACTGAATGTCCTGAAAGAGGATAAACAGCACCAGCAGTTTGCTAACCAGGAGAGCGTCCGGGTACTGGATTATCAGCAGTGTATCCAGGCTACCCGTACCGGTAACGATCAGGCGGTGAAAGCGCGCTGCGACCAGATCTGGAAAGAGATCCGCAGCAATAACACCACCCATTAAGCCAGACGGCAGCGGCAACCGGGCGGAGTCTATCTCCGCCCGTTTGTTTTTTTAGCGCTGACTCTCCGCCGGCTGATAGCCGCGACTCAGGCGCACGAACAGCAGCGCGGTGGCGATGAACCCGCACAGCGCAGCGCACATCAGCCACCATCCCGGCGCGCTTTTATCGCCGGTAAGCTCGACCAGGGCAGTGGAGATAGCCGGCGTCAGGCCGCCGAAGATGGCGGTGGCGAGGCTGAAGGCCAGCGAAAAGCCCACGGTGCGGACATAAACCGGCATCACTTCGGTGAGCGCCGCCACCATCGCGCCGTTATACATGCCAAAGAAGAAGGAAAACCACAACAGGACCAGCGTCATACGGGTGAAATCCGGCGCGGCGGTGAGCCAGTGCATCACCGGCCAGGTGGTGAGCAGCGCCAGCACGGTAATCCCCATCAGCACCGGGCGACGACCGATCCGATCGGAGATCGCGCCGCCAATCGGTAACCAGATAAAATTGGAGATGCCCACCAGCATGGTGACCAGCAGGCTGTCGCGGGCGCTGAGGTGCAGCACTGCTCTGCCGTAGGTTGGCGTATAGACGGTAATAAAGTAGAAAGTGGTGGTGGTCATCGCTACCAGCAGCGTCCCCGCGGTAATAATGCGCCAGTTTCTGGCGATGGTGGTCAGGATCTCTTTGGTATCCGGGCGATGTTTACGCTGCAGGAATTCCTCGGTCTCCTGCAGCGAGCGGCGCAGCACGAAAATCAGCGGAATGATCATACAGCCAATAAAAAAGGGGATGCGCCAGCCCCAGGCGGCAATCTCCTCATGTTCCAGCGTGGCGTTCAGCGCATAGCCGATCAGCGCCGCCATGATGATAGCCACCTGCTGGCTGGCGGACTGCCAGCTGGTATAGAAGCCTTTATTGCCCGGCGTAGCGATTTCAGAGAGATAGACCGACACTCCGCCAAGCTCGACGCCCGCCGAGAACCCCTGCAGCAGACGGCCCACTAACACGAGGATCGGCGCCAGCACGCCGATAGTCTGATAGCCAGGGACCAGGGCGATGAGTAGCGTCCCGCAGCCCATGATCGCCAGGGTGACCATCAGCCCTTTGCGGCGACCGATTCTGTCGATATAAGCGCCGAGCACCACCGCGCCGATAGGACGCATCAGGAAGCCCGAGCCAAATACCGCAAAGGTGAGCATCAGCGCCGCGAACTCGCTCTCCGCCGGAAAGAAGGTGCGGGCGATATAGGTGGCGTAAAAGCCAAACAGGAAGAAGTCGAACTGTTCGAGAAAATTACCGCTGGTCACGCGGAGGATAGCGCCGACGGTGCCGGCGCGGGTGGGTTGTTGGGTCATAGGGGGTGCTCTCCATTGTCTTTATCTTGTTGTTATCGGGTGCAGAGGGGCAGGTCAGTCGCCGGCGACGCCCGCCTGTTTTCCGCGGCGTTTCTCAATCGCCCACTTGAGTAACGCCGCACAGCGATAAAATCCGTGGGCAAATTTTCCATACGGCAGGGTTAAGAACAGGGCCATCACCACCCCGAGGTGGATGGCGAGCAGGACGCCCATCCACGAAGTATCCCGCCCCGCCAGCAGCGCCAGGCCGGTGAAGCTGGTCAGCAGCAGCAGCAGAATAAATCCGCGATCCATCGGTTTCTGCCGCGCGTCGCCGTGCAGCGGCGAGCGGCGCAGGTTCAGCCACAGCAGGCCCGCCGGGCCGACCAGCAGGCCGATGCCGCCGAGGGTGCCGAGCAGCACCGGCAGGCTGAAAAACGGGTAGGGGGCTTCCTGGCCGGCGATATAGTGATAGCCCGTGGCCACCACGGTGGCGGCGAAACAGAGCATAAAGCCGTAGAAGGTGCAGTGGTGGAAACGGCGGCGCAGCAGGGTGAAGGCGTCATCGGCTTCGTTGCAGCCTTTCCCGTGGCCGCCGTCGAGATATTTCAGCGTCAGCGCATCATGGGATGCCTTCGCAATATCAATCGGTTGCGGCTGGCCCGGGGAGATCTCGCGCCAGAAGCGGATCACCCCGCTCATCAGTAAGCCAATCGCCAGCACAAAGACCGAACCAAACATCCACGCCAGCAGGTTATGGGGGAATATCTGGTAGAAGTCGCCCGCCAGCGGCGGATGGCGCAGCGAGCCTTTGAGCCCCATCGCCAGCAGCAGAAAGACAATCAGGCCGCCGACCAGCGCCAGCACGGTGGTCATGCCGGCCCGGCGGTACAGGCTGCCAAAGGCGGCGGGCTGGGCGTAGTGTTGATAGGTCTCGAGCCGGACTTCGGCCATCGCCTTCGGCACGTTAATGGCGAACTCGTGCGGTGGCGCATACTGGCAGGCATGCAGGCAAGCGCCGCAGTTATGGCACAGGTTAGCCAGATAGTTGATATCCGCCTTGCCAAAGTCCAGGCGCTGGGTCATCGCCGGGAACACGGCGCAAAACCCTTCGCAGTAGCGGCAGGCGTTACACACTTGCATCACCCGTTCGACTTCCGCCTCCGGTTCGGTGATGATCTGCGCGTCAATGATCAGCTTTTCAAGCGACTTCATGGTGTTTCTCCTGCTGCGCCGCCCGGGCGGCCTGCTGGCCGGCGATGCGGCCGAAGGTGGTGCCGATCGACATCCCGACGCCGGCGGTGTAGCCCTTGCCCAGCACGTTGCCGGCCATCATTTCCCCGGCGACGAACAGATTACGGCTGGGTTGACCGGCGAAATGGACGGCGGCGGTGTCGTCGACGTAGAGCCCGAGGTAGGTGAAGGTGATCCCCGGACGCAGGGCGTAGCCGTAGTAAGGCGGCGTATCGATGGGGCGCGCCCAGTGGGTTTTCGCCGGCGTGAGGCCAGAGGTCGCGCAGTTATCCAGGCGGGTGTGATCGAACTGGCCCGGCGCGCAGGCGGCATTATAGTCGGCGATGGTTTGCGCTAAGCGTTCGCCGTCCAGCCCCAGCTGGCGGGCCAGTTCCTCGATGGTATTGGCCTGAGCGCCGGGAAAGACGGGGGGCATAAAGTGGCCGATGGCTTTGCTGTCGATGATCGAGTAGCCGATCTGTCCAGGCTGGTGGGCGACCAGTCGGCCCCAGATGGCGTAGCGTTTAGGCCAGAAATCTTCCCCCTCATCATAAAAGCGCACGGCATCGCGGTTGACCACCACCCCCAGCGAAACGCAGTCGACGCGGGTGCAGATCCCGCCGTCATAGAGCGGCGCCCGGGCGTCAATGGCGACGCAGTGGGACTGGGAAGGATCGCCGATGATATCGGCCCCGGCGTCGATCATAAACTTGAGCAGCACCCCCTGGTTGAAGCGCGTGCCGCGGATGAGAAAGTTATCGGCGGGCCATTCGCCGCGGTCATTTTGCCCCCAGGCCTCGCGCAGCCACTCGCGGTTGGATTCAAATCCGCCGGCGGCGAGGACGCAGCTTCTCGCGACAATCCGTTCCTCGCCCGCCAGCGCGGCGACAAATTCACCGTTGCGCAGTTCCAGAGCCTGCACCGGCGTGTTGTAGCGGATCTGCACCCCCATCCGCTCTGCGCTGCGGTAATAGGCATTGACCAGCGCTTTGCCGCCGCCCATAAAAAAGGCGTTGGTGCGGGCCACGTGCAGGGCGCCGGAGAGCGGCGGCTGAAAGTTAACCCCGTGCTGACGCATCCAGTCCCGGCACTGTGACGAGGTGCGGATCACCAGCCGGGCCAGCGCTTCGTTGGTGTTCCCTTCGGTGACGCGCAGCAGATCCTGCCAGTACTCCTCTTCCGGATAGCTGTCGACCAGCACGTCCTGCGGCGCATCGTGCATACAGCGCAGGTTACGCGTGTGCTGCGAATTGCCGCCTCGCCACTCCCGCGGCGCCGCCTCCAGCAGCAGCACCGAGGCGCCGGCTTCCCGGGCGGTTAAGGCGGCGCATAGCGCGGCATTGCCGCCGCCAATGACCAGTACATCCACCATTATCGGCTCCCTTACAATTTAATTAATTGTTAAATTTGTAATGGGAATGTAGGCGGTAACGGCGGCGGGGCGCTATGGCGTAACGCTAAAGAGGGGTTTAGTTAACGTAAAGGGTGGCGCCTGGCCAGCGATCGGACTCCACCAGCTGGCGCATGACTTTGCTTAGTATGACCCGTGCCGCAAGGCCTGCCGGGGTGAGCTCATCATCCGACAGGCTGACCAGAAAGTTGGGGCGGCTGAGGACCGGATTAGCGATGCCGATCACCCTCAGCGCCTGATGGTCGAGATGGGAAATAGCGGCCCCGGGCTGCAGAGTGGCGCCCAGTCCGCTGCGCACGGCCTGCATCAGCAGGGCCAGACCGTCAATGTCCGCCACCACCTCAACGCTGAGGCTGTGCTGCTGGCAAACCGCCTCCAGCCTGCCGCGCAGGCCGTGGCCCTGGCTTGGCATAATCAGCGGCAGGGTGGTGAGCTGGTCAGGGGAAACAGGGTCATCCGGCAGCGAGGCCAACAGCGCATGGGTGCCAATCAGAAACAGGCGCTCTTCGAGCACCGGTCTGGCGCTCCAGCGCAGGATCTTCTCCTGCTGGAAGACGATGGCTAAATCCAGCTGGCGGGTGTTGATCATCCGCTCCAGATTCCCGGAGAGGCTTTCCACCAGGTGCAGGCGGACGTCGGGGTAGCTCTCGCGCATCGCGTTGATGAACGGTACGCCAAGAACGGAGGCGGTGCTGGGGGCCATGCCGACGCTGACGTGGCCCGACAGCCGCGCCTCGCGGGCGGCGAGGATGGCATCATCGGCATGACGCAGCGCCAGCTGCGCCTGTGAGTAGAAAGCGAGGCCCGCGCTGGTGGGCGTCACGCCGCGAGAGGTTCGCTGCAGGAGGCGAATGGCCAGCTCATTTTCCAGACGCGCGATCTGCTGGCTGAGCGCCGAGACGCCGATATTCAGATCGAGCGCGGCGCGGCCCATGCTGCCGGTTTCAACAATGCGCGTAAAATAGCGTAGCTGGCGAAGTTCCATATCAACTCTCCGGACAAAGCGGGGACTCGCGAGGGTCGCCGCCGGGACGTGAGCGGGAAGCGCGGCAGAAGCGCCCATAAAAAAGCCAACCGGCTGGTTGGCTTTTCAGAGCAGGCGAAGCAGGGAATTACTTTTCCACCGCGTCGTGGGCGTGTTCGTCCTCGCGGCAATCACCTTCCGCACAGTGACCGTACAGATACAGACTGTGGTTGGTCAGGCGGATGCCGTGACGGGAAGCGATTTCACGCTGGCGCGCTTCGATAGAGTCATCACTGAATTCGATCACTTTGCCGCAGTCGAGGCAGATCAGGTGATCGTGGTGATGCTGCTGGGTCAGTTCGAAAACGGATTTACCGCCTTCAAAATTATGACGAGTCACGATACCGGCGTCATCAAACTGGTTGAGGACGCGGTAAACGGTCGCCAGACCAATCTCTTCGCCCATGTCGATCAGGCGTTTATATAAGTCTTCCGCACTGACATGATGGTTATCCGGTTCCTGCAGCACTTCAAGGATTTTCAGTCGAGGAAGTGTGACTTTCAGGCCAGCCTTCTTTAATGCGGTATTGTTGTCAGTCATGCGGAATCTGTCCTGTTGCTAAACGATCTACTTCCTTCAACGGAAGTCATACAGAAATTAACCCGACGTAATGCGTCTCATTATAGAACTGCCACTGGTAAATGAAAACTGCAAGCATCGGGCCTGGTTTGCTGTCAAAAACGAGGCACCAGCTACAAACTGCGTCACGTGCCTCGTAGAATCAGAGGACATTGTACAGATATGTGATTAAAAGTTAAAAACTTGTAGCTATTAGTTTGATTGCTTTTGTCTATTAATACGACGCAACTCAACGATTGCGCCGCTTAATTATCAGGCGTTTTTGATTTCTTCGAGGTGCAGCTCTTCAGCCACCTGCTTCACCCACTTCTCAACGCGCTCGTTGGTCAGTTCCGGCTGACGGTCTTCATCAATGGCGAGGCCGACGAAGTGGTCGTCATCCGCCAGGCCTTTGGAGGCCTCGAAGTGATAGCCGGCAGTCGGCCAGTGGCCAACGATGGTCGCGCCGCGCGGCTCAATGATGTCGCGGATGGTGCCCAGCGCATCGCAGAAGTACTCTGCGTAGTCTTCCTGGTCGCCGCAGCCGAACAGCGCCACCAGCTTGCCGTTAAAGTCGATCTCTTCCAGCGTCGGGAAGAAGTCGTCCCAGTCACACTGGGCTTCACCGTAGTACCAGGTCGGGATGCCGAGCAGCAGGATGTCGTGGGCTTCCAGATCTTCTTTGCTGCTTTTGGCAATGTCGTGAACATCAGCAACATCTTTACCAAGCTGCTTTTGAATCATTTTTGCAATATTTTCGGTGTTGCCGGTGTCGCTGCCAAAAAAGATGCCGATGATTGCCATGAGTAAAATAACCTCTTGAAACTTAAATGATGTGGTAGGGACGCGATGCCCACAGATAACGGCAATCATAGCAGAACAGGCAAGGACGCGGAAACAGCAATCACGCCCGACTGCACACTCTGCTACATGAATGCGGATTTTTCGCGGAAAGTTAGACTTTTCCCTGGCTGCGCAGGGCGGTTAATTGCGTCATCAGCATCTCTTCGATGAGATCGCTGCGGCTCATATTACGCGCTTCCGCCAGTTCGTTAAGCGCATCGACCGCGTCGGCGTTGAGCTTTAGCTCCACGCGCTTCAGCCCGCGCACTTTATCGCGTTTCAGCTGATTACGTTTGTTGATGCGCAGTTGTTCATCGCGCGACAGCGGATTGGTTTTTGGTCTTCCCGGGCGACGCTCGTTTGCGAACAAATCTAATGTCGTACGGTCCGTTTGTTCTTTTGCCATGATTCTGAGTGACTTCGGGGAAACAAGCTGCCGGGCTCTAGCCGGCGCAGATAGCGCGCCATCATACATCAGGCGAACGGCTGCGCCAACGACCGCGGGCATTCTGCGGCGCGGTCGGGCATATTTTAGCCAATCAGGCGCCAATGCTCGTGAGATAGCGGCGGATCGCGCGCAACACCGCTTCGGGTTTCTCGGCATGGACCCAGTGTCCGGCGCCGGCGATGACGTGGGCCCGGGCCTGCGGGAACTGGGCCAGCAGCGCGTCGCGGTAGGCGTCGGTCACGTAGGGTGAGTTGCCGCCGGGAATAAACTGCGTCGGGTGCCGCCAGGCCGGGATGGTTTCCCAGCCGACGATATGCGGGTACTGGTCCCACAGCACCGGGACGTTGAAGCGCCAGTCGCCGTCGACGAAAGATTTCAGCAGGAACTGAATCACCCCCTCTTCCTGCAGATGCTCGCGCATCACCTGCGCCGCATGCTGGCGGGTGCTGGCGGCGGATTCGCTGACGGCGCGGATAGCGGCGAAGATCTCATCATGGCGGCGAACATGATAATCCACCGGGGCGATATCGATCGCCACCAGACCGTTGATGCGCTCCGGCGCCAGGGCGGTCAGCGCCATCACCGCTTTGCCGCCCATCGAATGGCCGATAAAGGTGGCGTGCTCAATCTGGTGCGCGTCGAGCGTATCGAGCAGATCCTGCGCCATCGCGGGGTAGGTCATCTCTGGCGACCGCGGCGACAAACCGTGGTTGCGCATATCGACCTGCAGAATATCGTGGTCGGCGACCAGGTCGCGGGCGAGGATGCCCAGGTTGTCCAGGCTGCCAAACAGACCGTGGACCAGCACGATCGGGGAGTGGTTGTGCGGATTCTGTGCAGATTGCGCTCGGCTATTTAATTTCATGGCAAAGTTCTTTTTTTCGCTCCGTCGGGTTAGGGTATTATGTTGGACATTCTGCCATCCGGCTGCAAGACCCAGAAGTTTTCTGAGTTTTACCGCCATCCTGGTTTGACGCTATCCGCGGTTGGGATTTGTACTTATAATCCCAACGATTTGTATTCAGAAAAGATATCGCACTGGATTAAGATGAAAACAATTGAAGTTGATGATGAACTCTATCGCTATATTGCCAGCCACACTCTGCATATCGGCGAGAGCGCATCCGACATTTTACGGCGCATGCTGAAATTTTCCGCCGTTTCCCAACCGGCTACACAGGTCAGCAAAGCCGCGCCGGCGCTGGCGCCCGCGCCTGCCGTTGAGGTGAAACCCGCTAACCCGGCGAAAGATAAAGTCCGCGCCATGCGCGAGATGCTGTTATCTGATGAATACGCCGAGCAGAAGCGCGCGGTGAACCGTTTTATGCTGGTGTTGACCACCCTCTACTCCCTGGACAGTAAAGCATTTGCCGAGGCGACGGAGTCTCTGCATGGCCGCACGCGCGTCTACTTCGCGGAAGATGCGCGTACGCTGCTGAAAAGCGGTAATCAGACCAAACCGAAACAGGTTCCTGGTACACCGTGGTGGGTGATCACCAATACCAATACCGGCCGTAAATGCAGCATGATTGAGCACATCATGCAGTCGATGCAGTTCCCTGCGGAGCTGATTGAAAAGGTTTGCGGCACGATCTAGCTTTTTAACATTTGCACCAGAAGGATCAGGCAATGGCAATCGATAAACGTGCGGGGCAGCCTGCGCAACAGAGTGATTTGATTAACGTCGCCCAACTGACTGCTCAGTACTACGTGCTGAAGCCTGAAGTCGGTAATGCGGAGCATGCGGTCAAATTCGGCACCTCCGGCCATCGCGGCAGCGCGGCGCGTCACAACTTCAACGAACCGCATATCCTGGCCATCGCCCAGGCGATTGCGGAAGATCGTGCGAAGAACGGGATCACCGGTCCGTGCTATGTCGGTAAAGATACCCACGCCCTGTCCGAGCCGGCGTTTATTTCGGTGCTGGAAGTGTTAACCGCCAACGGTGTTGACGTGATCGTGCAGGAAAACAACGGCTTCACCCCGACGCCGGCGGTCTCCAATGCGATTCTGGTGCATAACAAAAAAGGCGGTCCGCTGGCGGACGGCATTGTGATCACCCCGTCACACAACCCGCCGGAAGATGGCGGTATCAAGTACAACCCGCCAAACGGCGGTCCGGCTGATACCAACGTCACCAAAGTGGTGGAAAACCGCGCCAACGAACTGCTGGCCGCTGGCCTGCAGGGCGTGAAACGCCTTCCTCTGGACGCGGCGCTGGCTTCCGGCCACGTCAAAGAGCAGGATCTGGTGCAGCCGTTTATTGAAGGCCTGGCGGATATCGTCGACATGGCGGCGATCCAGAAAGCGGGCCTGACGCTGGGCGTCGATCCGCTGGGCGGTTCAGGTATCGAATACTGGAAGCGCATTGGCGAGCACTACAAGCTCAATCTGACCATTGTGAACGACCAGGTAGACCAGACCTTCCGCTTTATGCACCTCGATAAAGACGGCGCCATCCGCATGGACTGCTCCTCGGAATGTGCGATGGCGGGCCTGCTGGCGCTGCGCGATAAGTTCGATCTGGCGTTTGCCAACGACCCGGATTACGACCGTCACGGGATTGTCACCCCAGCCGGGCTGATGAACCCGAACCACTATCTGGCGGTGGCGATTAACTACCTGTTCCAGCATCGTCCGCAGTGGGGCAAAGAGGTGGCGGTCGGTAAAACCCTGGTCTCCTCGGCGATGATTGACCGCGTGGTGAACGATCTGGGCCGCAAGCTGGTGGAAGTGCCGGTGGGCTTTAAGTGGTTCGTCGACGGTCTGTTCGACGGCAGCTTCGGTTTCGGCGGCGAAGAGAGCGCCGGGGCCTCCTTCCTGCGCTTCGACGGCACGCCGTGGTCCACCGATAAAGACGGCATTATCATGTGCCTGCTGGCGGCGGAAATCACCGCAGTGACCGGCAAAAACCCGCAGGAGCACTATAACGAGCTGGCGGAGCGCTTTGGCGCGCCGAGCTACAACCGTCTGCAGGCTTCCGCGACCTCCGCGCAGAAAGCGGCGCTGTCTAAGCTGTCGCCGGAAATGGTCAGCGCTGACACCCTGGCGGGGGATCCGATCACCGCCCGTCTGACCGCAGCACCGGGCAACGGGGCGGCGATTGGCGGCCTGAAAGTGATGACCGACAACGGCTGGTTCGCGGCGCGTCCGTCAGGCACCGAAGACGCCTACAAGATCTACTGCGAAAGCTTCCTCGGCGAAGAACATCGCAAACTGATCGAAAAAGAAGCGGTAGAGATTGTCAGTGAAGTGCTGAAGAACGCCTAAAGGCGCACGACCATCAGGCCCCTCGCGGGCCTGATTTTTTTCGCAAGGATAGCGATGAAAATACAGCGGAAGTCCCTGTTTTTGTTCTGGGCGTGGATGGATCTCTTTTTCGTCCTGCAATTCTTATGGTGGAATATTGCCCACCGCCGACTCCCTTTTTACGACGACCTGCTGGCTTATCTCCAGCTGCTGCACGCCTGGGGCGCTGCGGCGGTCTGACTCTATCCGCTGAATGTGCTGCTGATTATCAGCATCCCGCTGTCGATGATCCTCTTCTTCCGTCAGAGCCGCTATGGGCTGTGGCTGGCCTGGGGGCAGGCGCCGCTCAGGCTGGTGTTTATGCAGCCTTCGCTTTCTTTGGGTCTGTGGCTGATTCAGGCCGCCGGCGTCCGGATTTCGCGATCCTGGCAGGCTTCCTGCTGCTCTCTGAAGGGCTGAAAATCGCCAGCCTCTGGTACTGCAGAGGCGGGGCTCAGGGCATAAAGCGATAGCCAATCCCGGTTTCGGTCAGCAGATGCTGCGGGCGCGCCGGATCGGCCTCCAGCTTTTGCCGCAGGTGACCCATATAGATCCGCAGATAATGGCTGTGCTCCACGGCGTTAGGGCCCCACACCTGATTCAGCAGCTGGCGCTGGGTAAGCACTTTACCGGGATTATTCAATAGCGCCGCCAGCAGGCGAAACTCGATGGGCGTCAGGTGGATCTCTTCGCTGCCGCGCAGGATGCGGCGGGCGGGGATATTGACCTCCAGGTCGGCGAAGCGCACCACCGGCTCGTCGGCCTGCGCCGCGCCGTGACGACGCAGTGCGACGCGCAGGCGGGCCTGCAGCTCGCCGATGCCAAAGGGTTTACTTAAGTAGTCATCGGCGCCGGCATCCAGGGCGGCAATTTTGTCGTGCTCTTCGCTACGCGCTGACAGGACGATAATCGGCATCTGACTCCACTGGCGCAGGTCGCGAATAAAATCAATGCCGTCGCCATCCGGCAGGCCGAGATCGAGTATCGCGAGGTCGGGCTTACGGGTGGCGGCTTCGATCAGCCCGCGCTGCAGGGTTTCCGCTTCAAATACGCGCATGCCGTCGGCTTCCAGCGCGGTGCGCAGAAAGCGACGGATAGCGTGTTCGTCTTCGATAATCAGAACGTTAATCACAATTCCTCAGATAGCTCTTCCAGTTCAGGGGGCGTTTCTCCCGGCAGTGTAACACGGAATGAGGCGCCGCCTTCCGGCCGGTTGCTGGCGGAGATGGTCCCGCCGTGGACGTCGACGATGGCCTGACAGATGGCAAGGCCCAGCCCGACGCCGGGGATCGCCGACTCTTTGTTGCCGCGGGCGAATTTATCAAAGATAGCCTGTTCCTGACCCGCCGGGATCCCCGGACCATTATCCCATACCTCCAGCGACAGCTGCCGGGCGTCTGCTTCGGCGCGAATACCGATGTCCGCCCGGGCGCCGGCATACTTATGGGCATTCTCCAGCAGATTGATCAGCACCCGCTCGAACAGCGGCCCGTCGACATGCACCAGCTGCAGCGGGTCGGGTAAATCCAGTTGAACGTGCTGGCCGCCGAGGCTCGGCTCGAGCATACGCAGCGCGCTGCCCACCACTTCCTCCAGCGTCAGCCACTCTTTGTGCAGATTAAAGCCGCCGGACTGGATCCGCGCCATATCCAGCAGGTTGTTCACCAGCCGGGTGGTATTGAGCACATGCTGGCGGATTTCATTGGCCTGCGGGGCATGCTTCGAGCCCTCGCTGGCCAGATCGAGGGTCAGGATTTCCGCCTGGCCAAACAGCACGGTGAGCGGGGTACGCAGATCGTGGGACAGGGCGGCGAGCAGCGAGTTACGCAGGCTTTCGCGCTCGCTGGTCAGCCGGGCCTGCTCTTCGCTGGCGGTCAGGGTGAGACGCTCCAGGGCGCTGGCCACCAGCAGGGTGAAGGTCTCCAGCAGCCGCTGCTGCTCTGGGATCATCAGCTGGCGCAGATTCGCCGGCTCCACCACCAGCAGTCCCCAGGTGCGGGCGGCGCTCTTCAGGGGCAGGATCTGATACGGCACGCCGGGCAGGGTATCGGTGCCGGCGCCGGCGGGTTGACCCTTATCAAAGCTCCAGCGGGCGATGGCGTCATCCCACGGCGTCAGCCCGGGCTGGTGGGTTAAGGGCAGCAGTTTCCCCTGGGCGTCCGGGAGCAGCAGCTGGCTGCGAGCCTGAAAGGTGGAGGCGATAAACCGCTCGCTGGTGGTGGCGATATCCTGCTGGCTACGACCCACCGCCAGCGCTTTGGACA
Source organism: Klebsiella sp. JN_Kp127 (assembly GCF_040062505.1). Classification (NCBI taxonomy): domain Bacteria; kingdom Pseudomonadati; phylum Pseudomonadota; class Gammaproteobacteria; order Enterobacterales; family Enterobacteriaceae; genus Klebsiella; species Klebsiella sp. JN_Kp127. Next base: position 36,449 of record NZ_JBEAHS010000050.1, on the reverse strand, counting down.
TTTCATACAGGTGGCGGGTACGCCGCTCGCGATAGCGCGCCACCCGCGCCTGGTAGCGCACGCCGGCGGTGAGGTTACCGATAAGCAGGCCAACGGTGAGCATCACGCCGAAGGTGAGCAGATACTGGACATCTGACACCGCCAGCGTGCCGCGCGGGGCGACAAAAAAGAGATCGAAGCTGATAACGTTGATCACCGTCGCCAGCACCGACGGCCAGCGGCCATAGAGCAGGGCGATGATCACCACCCCCAGCAGATAGAGCATGACCAGGTTGGCGGCTTCGAAGGCCATCAGCCACTGCATGGCCACCAGGGTAATAATGGCGCACAGGGCCACCGCCAACGCGCAGCCCTGCAGCTGCAGCCGCCATTTCTCCAGCGCCGGACGAGTGTCGCTGGCGCGCGCCGGAAGGGGGAAGGGCTTTTCATCCAAGGCGATGACCACCAGATCGAGGTCCGGCGCGTGACGAGCCAGACGGTCGGCGAAGCCGCTGCGATCCCACCAGCGGCGTTTGCTCTGGCGGCCGATGACAATTTTTCCGAGGTTATGTTCGCGCGCGTAATGGAGGACCGCTTTCTCTTCAGACGGGTCGGAGAGGGTGGCGGTTTCGGCGCCCAGCTCCTGAGCCAGACGCAGCGCGGCGAGGATGGCCCGCCGCCGGGATTCCGGCAGGCGGTGCAGGGAAGGCGTTTCGACATATACCGCATGCCAGACGCTGCCCAGACGGGCGGCGAGGCGGGCGGCGGTACGCACCAGCTTTTCGCTACCGGTGTTGTGCCCGATACAGAGCAGAATGGCGTCGCGGGTGTGCCAGACTTTCTCCTGGCCCTGGCGGTCGCGCCAGGCGCGCATCTGCTCATCGACGCGATCGGCGGTACGGCGCAGAGCCAGTTCGCGCAGCGCAATCAGGTTCCCTTTGCGGAAAAAGTTCTCGATAGCGCGCTCGGCCTGGCCGCCGATATAGACTTTGCCCTCATTGAGCCGCTGGCGCAGATCGTCAGGGGGGAGGTCCACCAGCACCACGTCGTCCGCGGCGTCAAAAAAGGGATCGGGGACGGTCTCCCGCACCTGCACGCCGGTGATCCCGCTGACGACGTCGTTCAGGCTTTCCAGATGCTGAACGTTAACCGTGGTGAAGACGTCAATCCCGGCCTCCAGCAGTTCGTCCACATCCTGCCAGCGCTTCGGATGGCGGGAGCCGGGGGCATTACTGTGCGCCAGTTCATCCACCAGAATCAGCGCCGGGCGGCGGGCGAGGGCGGCGTCGAGGTCGAACTCATACACGTAGCGCCCGCGGTGAGCGAGCCGCCGCGGCGGCAGGGTGCTCAGGCCCTGCAGCATCGCGGCGGTCTCTTTCCGGCCGTGGGTCTCCGCCACGCCAATCAGAATATCCAGCCCCTGGGCCCGCAGCCGCTGCGCTTCCGCCAGCATCGCCCAGGTTTTCCCCACCCCGGCGCAGGCGCCGAAGAAGACTTTCAGTTTGCCGCGATGCGGGGCGGCGGTGTGCTGCAGCAGGCGGTCAGGGTCCGGACGCAGCGGCTCGTCACTCATTTACTTATCCTTCAGGGCATCCAGCGCCATATTGAGTTGCAGTATATTGACCACCGGCTGGCCAAGGAAGCTCAGCAGCGGCGTTTGTGTGGCCTGGTTAACCAGCGCGGTCACCTGGTCGACGCTCAGCTGGCGCGCTTTGGCCACCCGGGGCGCCTGCCACAGCGCGGCGGCCGGGGTCAGGTTGTTATCGAGACCGCTCGCCGAGGTGGTGACCAGTTCGACTGGCACCCGCGGGTCGGCATCCGGGTTCGCGGCGCGCAGGGCCTGCACCCGCTCGCTCACCGCCTTATCCAGCGCCGGGTTGCTGGCGGCGAGGTTGCTGCCGCCAGAGGCCATCGGGTTATCCGCTGTCTCCGCGGTGGCTGACGGGCGGCCCTGGAAAGAGCCTGCGGCGGTAAAGTTCTGGCCAATCAGCGCCGAGCCGCGCACCTCGCCGTTCAGGCGGATCAGCGAGCCATTGGCCTGTGAGTTAAACCACCACTGTCCCAGGCTGGTGGTCAGCAGAGGATAAACGCCGCCGGTGAGCAGGGTTAACAGAATAAATAGCACAAGTGCTGGACGAATCAATGACATAGTTTGTTCCTCACACCAGACCGCTCAGGGTCAGCAGCAGGTCAATGGCTTTAATACCGATAAAAGGCACCAGCAGACCGCCGAGGCCGTAGATCCACAGGTTGCGGCGCAGCATTGCCGAGGCGGAGAGCGGGCGATAGCTCACCCCTTTCAGGGCCAACGGGATCAGGAAGACGATGATCAGCGCGTTGAAGATAACGGCGCTGAGGATCGCCGACGATGGCGAATGCAGGCCCATCACGTTCAGCATCGCCAGCTGGGGATAGACCGCGGCAAACGCCGCCGGAATAATGGCGAAATATTTCGCCACGTCGTTGGCAATACTGAAGGTGGTCAGCGAGCCGCGCGTCATCAGCATCTGTTTGCCGATATGGACCACCTCAATCAGTTTGGTGGGGTTGGAATCCAGGTCGACCATGTTGCCCGCCTCTTTCGCCGCCTGGGTGCCTGAGTTCATGGCCACCGCGACGTCGGCCTGGGCCAGCGCGGGCGCGTCGTTGGTGCCGTCGCCGGTCATCGCCACCAGCCGACCTTCCGACTGATACTGGCGGATCAGCGCCAGCTTGGCTTCCGGCGTCGCTTCGGCGAGGAAATCGTCGACGCCGGCCTCGGCGGCGATCGCCGCGGCGGTGAGGCGGTTATCGCCGGTGATCATCACCGTTTTAATGCCCATTTTGCGCAGCTGGGCGAAACGCTCTTTGATGCCGCCTTTGACGATATCTTTGAGGGAAATAATTCCCAGCACCTTTTCACCTTCGGCAACCACCAGCGGCGTGGCCCCCTGGCGGGCGACCTCTTCCACCTGCTTCTCGACATCGGCAGGGAAGTGGCCGCCGTTGGCCTCCACGTGACGGCGAATCGCGTCCACCGAGCCTTTACGGATCATGCGCTGATCGATATTGATGCCGCTCATCCGCGTTTGCGCGGTAAAGGGGACAAAGGTGGCGTGCAGCGACTGCAGATCGCGTTCGCGCAGGTTGAAGCGCTGCTTCGCCAGCACCACGATGCTGCGTCCCTCCGGGGTTTCGTCAGCCAGCGAGGAGAGCTGGGCGGCGTCGGCGATGGTTCGCTCTTCCACACCGCGCGCCGGCAGGAAAGCGGAGGCCTGGCGGTTGCCAAGCGTAATGGTCCCGGTTTTATCCAGCAGCAGGACATCGACATCGCCAGCGGCCTCCACCGCGCGGCCGCTGGTGGCGATCACGTTGGCGCCCAGCATACGGCTCATCCCGGCGACGCCGATCGCCGACAGCAGACCGCCGATGGTGGTCGGGATCAGGCACACCAGCAGAGCGACCAGCACGGTGACGCTCACCGCATTGCCGCTCCAGGCCGAGAATGGCCAGATGGTGGCGGTGGCCAGCAGGAACACCAGCGTCAGGGCGATCAGCAGGATCGTCAGGGCGATTTCGTTCGGCGTTTTACGGCGCTGGGCGCCTTCCACCATGGCGATCATCCGGTCGAGGAAGGTTTCTCCCGGGTTGACGCTGCAGCGGATCACCAGCCAGTCGGAGAGGATGCGCGTCCCGCCGGTCACCGAGGCGAAATCGCCGCCGGATTCGCGGATCACCGGCGCGGACTCGCCGGTAATGGCGCTTTCGTCCACCGAGGCGCCGCCTTCGATGACTTCGCCATCGCAGGGGATAATATCCCCGGCTTCCACCAGCACCACGTCGCCTTTGCGCAGGTCTTCCGCCGGCACATGGTCGACCGTCGCGTCATGCTGCGGGGCGCGCAGCTTACGGGCGAAGGCCGTTTTTTTCACCCCTTTCAGGCTATTGGCCTGGGCTTTGCTGCGGCCTTCCGCCATCGCTTCGGCAAAGTTGGCGAACAGCACGGTAAACCATAACCAGATACTGATGGCGGCGGTAAACGTGGCGCTGCCGGTCAGAGCGCCGCCAGCCATGGCGATGGCCAGCAGGGTGGTTAACAGGCTGCCCACCCAGACGATAAACATCACCGGATTGCGCCACTGCACCATCGGGCTGAGTTTTTTCACGGCATCCAGCAGCGCCTGGCGCACCAGCGTCGGCTCCAGCAGGGCTAATTGTTTGCGACTCATAACAGGGGGCTCCGCATCGCTCAAAGTAAGGAAAAGTGTTCGGCCAGCGGGCCAAGCGCCAGCGCTGGAATAAAGGTCAGGGCGCCCACCAGCAGCACGGTGCCAATCAGCAGACCGATAAACAGGGCGTCGTGGGTGGCCAGGGTACCGGGGCTGGCCGGTTGAATTTTCTTCGTCACCAGCGAGCCGGCGATAGCCATCACCGGAATGATGACGGCGAAGCGTCCAGCCAGCATGCAGAACGCCAGCAGCAGGTTCCAGAAGGGTGTCGCCGCGCCCAGGCCGGCGAAGGCGCTGCCGTTGTTATTGGCCGCCGAGGTGACGGCGTACAGCACTTCGCTATAGCCGTGCGCGCCGGGGTTGAACATCCCGGCGCGGCCGGCCTCGGTCATCATCGCCAGCGCCGTGCCGAGCAGTACCAGCGTCGGGGTGACCAGAATGGCCAGGGCGATCATTTTCATTTCCCGGACATCGATTTTCTTCCCGAGGTACTCCGGGGTGCGGCCGACCATCAGCCCGGCGATAAACACCGCCAGCATAACGAACAGCAGCATGCCATAGAGACCCGAGCCGACGCCGCCGAACACCACTTCGCCAATCTGCATCAGCCACATCGGCACCATCCCGCCCAGCGCGGTGAAGGAGTCATGCATGGCGTTGACCGCGCCGCAGGAGGCGGCGGTGGTGATCACCGCGAACAGACTGCTGGCGAGAATACCGAAGCGGCTCTCTTTACCCTCCATATTCAGGCTGCTGTCGGCGCCCAGCGTCAGCAGGTGCGGGTTGCCGCGGGTTTCCGCCCACATCACCACGGCGACGCAGAGGATAAAGATCAGCGTCATCGCCCACAGAATAGCGCGCCCCTGGCGGCGATCGCTCACCACCTCGCCGAAGGCGAAGCACAGCGCCGCCGGGATCAGGAAGATGGCCAGCATCTGCACGAGATTGGTCAGCGCCGTCGGGTTTTCAAACGGATGGGCGGAGTTAGCGTTAAAGAAACCGCCGCCGTTGGTGCCCAGCAGCTTAATCGCTTCCTGTGAGGCGACAGGCCCCATCGGCAGCAGCTGGTGCGCCCCTTCGAGGGTGGTAAAGGGCTGGTAAGCCTGCAGGTTCTGCGGCACGCCTTGCTGAATAAAGAACAGGGCCGCCAGCAGAGAGAGCGGCAGCAGCAGCCACAGGGTAATGCGCGTCAGGTCGACCCAGGCATTGCCGAGGGTGGACATTTTCTGTCGGGCGAAGGCGCGGGTCAGGGCGAAGACCACGGCGATGCCGGTGGCGGCGGAGAGGAAATTCTGCACCGTCAGCCCCACCATCTGGCTGAGATAGCTCATGGTGCTTTCGCCGGCGTAAGCCTGCCAGTTGGTATTACTGACAAAGCTGACCGCGGTGTTGAGCGCCAGATCCCACGGCAGCCCCGGCAGGTGCTGCGGGTTAAACGGCAGCACGCCCTGGAGCATCAGCAGGGCAAACAGCGCCAGGCCGCCGAGGGCGTTAAACAGCAGGATCGCCAGCAAATACTGCAGCCAGCCCATCTCTTCGGCGCGGATCCCGGCCACGCGCCACAGAACGCGCTCGACGCCGGCCAGGCCGGGAAGCGGGATGTCGTTCACCATTCTCGCCAGACACATCCCCAGCGGGCGCGCCAGCGCCAGCAATACCAGCAGATAGCTGGCTAATAATAAAAATCCCTGGGCAGCCATCAGAATGCCTCCGCATGTATCAAGGCATAAACCAGATAAGCCAGTAACAGGAACACCAGCCCAACGCCAGTGAGTACGCCTGCAGTCACAATCCACCTCCGGGTGTGTTTTTGATTTACCAGGAGAATAGAAATTACGGCGCAAAGATTTCGCAAAAATCCGCGGGCGCGGTGTAAAAAAAGTATAAAAATGGCAAAGGCACAATTTAACTGATGGTTAGTATTAATTTAACTTTTTCGTAACTAATTTACGGGATGAATGTAAATTAAGTATAAATACGTGCTTTTTAGTGGTCGGATGAGTAGTAAAATTACAACCAACGCGGTACTATTTTGCTCAAACAAACATGGTAATTTTTTACCGGCGCGACTTGCCGGCCTGACAAAGGGGAGAGAAATGATGGCGTTGTACAAAGCTTATCCTGCTCATATTATTTTGCTGCGTCGGGCTTTCGCCGTCGTGGCTGGCGTCGCGGCGCTGCCGGTGATGCTGTTCTGGAAAGATCGCGCCCGCTATTACAGCTGGCTGCACCGGGTGTGGTCGAAAACCAGCGAGCAGCCGGTGTGGATGGCGCAGGCGGAAAAAGCCGCTCACGACTTCTACTGATTCGCCCTGCTGCAATGAAAGCCAATAACCGCCGGTTGCCCCCGGCGGTTTTTTTTCGTCGCTTGTCTACACTCGTTGCAAGCGCCGCAGCGGAATTGGCAGGTGCTTATTTTGCCGGAGCGCGCTATTTTTTCCGGCTTAGATCATGAGATGAGTTTTGCTGACGGATAATGAGGAGTGATATGGCCACCCATCTGGTCTGGTTACGCACGGATTTACGCATTCACGATAACCTGGCGCTGGCCGCCGCCTGCCGCGATCCGCAGGCGCAGGTGCTGGCGCTCTATATTGCCACTCCAGGGCAGTGGCGCGAGCATCATATGGCGCCGCGGCAGGCCGCTTTTATCGCCAGCCATTTGCACAGTCTGCACGCCGCGCTGGCGGAGCGTGGCATACCGTTGTGGGTAGAAGAGGCGGACGATTTTAGCGCCAGCGTCGAGCGACTGGCCCATTTTTGCCAGCAGCACCAGGTCAGTCACCTGTTCTACAACTATCAGTACGAATTCAATGAACGCCAGCGCGATGCCGCCGTTGAGAACACCTTGAGCGAAGTGATTTGCCAGGGATTTGACGACAGCGTCCTGTTGCCGCCCGGCAGCGTACTGACCGGCGGCGGCGAAATGTATAAAGTCTTCACTCCGTTTAAGAATGCGTTTATTCGCCGGCTGCGGGAAGGGCTGCCGGCGTGCGTGGCCGCGCCAAAGCCGCGCCAGACACCCGCCCGCCAGGCGCCGCCGCCGCCGGAGCTCAACTATCCGCAAACGCCGTTCGATGGGCTGCTGTTTGCCGCGGATGAAAAAACGGCGCTGGCGCGGCTGCGCGCGTTTTGTCAGCAACCGGCGGCGGATTATGAGGGGCAGCGCGACTTCCCGGCCGTGGAAGGGACCAGTCGCCTGTCGCCCTGCCTGGCCACCGGGGTGCTGTCGCCGCGCCAGTGTCTGCATCGGCTGCTGACGGAACACCCCGCCGCGCTGGACGGCGGGGCAGGCGCCACCTGGCTTAATGAGCTGATTTGGCGGGAGTTTTACCGCCATCTGATGGTCTACTATCCGAAACTCTGTAAAGGACGGCCGTTTGTCGCCTGGACCGATAAGGTCGCCTGGCGCGAAGAGGATGGCGCCCTGCAGGCCTGGCAGCGCGGGGAGACCGGCTATCCGATTGTCGATGCCGCCATGCGCCAGCTTAACGCCACCGGCTGGATGCATAACCGGTTGCGCATGATCGTCGCCAGCTTCCTGACTAAAGATCTGCGCCTCGACTGGCGGGCAGGGGAGCGCTATTTCATGAGCCAGCTGATTGATGGCGACCTGGCGGCGAACAACGGCGGCTGGCAGTGGGCGGCTTCGACGGGCACCGACGCCGCGCCCTATTTCCGCATATTTAATCCCACCACCCAGGGCGAGAAGTTTGATAAGCAGGGGGGGTTTATGCGTCGCTGGCTGCCGGAGCTGGCAAAGGTGCCGGAGAAGGCGCTGCATCAGCCGTGGGCGTGGGCGGATAAACAGGGGATTACGCTGGATTATCCGCGCCCGATAGTCGATCACAAGCAGGCGCGGCAGGAGACGCTGGCGGCCTGGGAGGCCGCCAGAAAGGGGATTACTCCACCGCCAGACGGCGGGTCCTGACCTTCAGCGAGTGATACAGCCAGATGACCAGCACCACGCCGACGCAGGCCAGCGCGCCCCAGGTGATCTGGCTGAAGACGTTGATGTAGGCGTCAATGGAGTAGTTCACCGCCCCGGCGGCGTCGAATGACGCCTGCGAGGTCTGGTCGGCGATAACGCCGGCCAGATAGTTGGCGATGGCCCCGGAGAGCAGCATATAGATGCCGGTCAACACCCCGGTGACCCCCGGGATCTCAATGCGGGTGATTTGCGACATCGCGACCGGGTCGATAAACAGTTCGGCAAAACCCATCACCGCCAGCCCCAGCACCATCAGCGGCATGGACGACTGACCATAGGCCGCCGACCAGCGGGCGCTGAGGGTTAGGATGCAGAACCCGGCGCTCATCAGGCCCAGACCGAGGGCAAATTTTCCCCAGATGCGCACGGTGCGATTACCGCCGACGCTCTCTTTCACCAGCCACGCCAGCACCATGCCGCAGAGCATCACCGCGAAGGCGTTGATCGACTGGAACATAGCGGTAGGAACTTCGTAGCTCATGATATGGCGGTTAACGAAGCGGTCAATATACAGGCTGATGGAGCTGCCGCCCTGTTGGGCGAAGGCCCAGAACAGCAGGCTGAAAGCGGTCAGGACGACGATCAGGCGCAGATCCTTGCGCTGTTTATCGGTCTCGGCGCGCAGGTAGATCCGCGCCAGCACCGCGAGGCCAATGGCCGTGGCCACGATCAGGGCATATACCGACCACTCCTGCCAGAACAGCACGGCAATCAGCAGCGGAGCAGTGACCAGCAGCACCAGCAGCCAGCCCCAGTTCGGCAGCAGGAAGCGACGGGCGCACAGCGCCTGGCGGTTCACGCCGGCGGTATGCTGGAAGTGGCGGTTGCCGCAGAGGAAAATCACCAGTCCCGCCACCATGCCGATGGCCGCCAGGGCAAAGCCCATCGCCCAGCTATACTCCTCCTGGACGTAGCCGCAGGCGATCGGCGCGATGATCGAGCCGATATTGCCCGCGGCATACATCAGCGAGAAACCGCCATCGCGACGCGGATCGGCGGGTTCGTACAGCTCGCCCAGCAGACAGCTGACGTTGGATTTAAACAACCCGTAGCCGCAGACGATGATCGCCAGCGACAGGTAGAGGAAGACCGGGGCGGTTTCGCTGGCCCCGAGCACCAGATGGCCAATGGCCATCAGCAGTGCGCCGAGCATGACCGCCATCCGGTTGCCTAACAGCTTATCGGCCAGATAGCCGCCGAGGATCGGCGTCACATAGACCAGCGAACAGTAGGCGCTGAACAGGGCGTAAGCGTGGTTATCGTCATATTTAAGCTGATTGGTGAGATAGAGGATCAGCAGGGCGCGCATGCCGTAGAAGCTAAAGTATTCCCAGATTTGCAGCGCCACGACGTAGTAAATCGCCCGCGGTTGCGATGATGTTGTCTTCATGAGAAGTGTGTTTCCTGGCGTAAAGCGAAAGTCGATCGTTCTGCATGAATAGCGTTTAATTAGTCATATTCATGGCTTGAGGGGCTTTCTGATTATTTAATATGCTTTATTAATGCATAAATATACACGAATGCGCGGCGGGATGAATAGACAAATTGCGCTATTCGGTAAAAAGTCATCGTCAGTGTCGGAGGCGGACTATCGACGACCCGAATGGATCTGGTTATGTTATGCCTTTGTATACCCTGATTATCTGCTGGAGTGGCGATGAAAAATAGCGAACTGGAACAACTGATAAACGACAAGCTCAATAGCGCAGCCATCAGTGACTTCGCCCCTAACGGTCTGCAGGTGGAAGGGCGCGACACGGTGCACAAGATCGTCACCGGAGTCACGGCCAGCCAGGCGCTGCTGGATGAGGCCGTCCGCCTGCAGGCGGATGCGGTAATCGTCCATCACGGCTATTTCTGGAAAAACGAATCGCCAGTGATCCGTGGCATGAAGCGCCGGCGCCTGAAAACCCTGCTGGCCAACGATATCAATCTCTACGGCTGGCACCTGCCGCTGGATGCCCATCCCGAGCTGGGCAATAACGCGCAGCTGGCGCATCTGCTGGGGATTAACGTGCTGGGCGAAATCGAACCGCTGGTGCCCTGGGGCGAACTGTCGATGCCGGTGTCCGGCCTCGAGCTGGCCTCGTGGATTGAAGCGCGGCTGGGACGCAAGCCGCTGTGGTGCGGCGATACCGGGCCGGACACCGTCAGCCGCGTCGCCTGGTGTACCGGGGGCGGCCAGAGCTTTATCGACGCCGCGGCGCGCTTCGGCGTGGACGCGTTTATCACCGGCGAGGTGTCGGAACAAACCATCCACTCTGCCCGCGAGCAGGGCCTGCATTTTTATGCCGCCGGCCACCACGCCACCGAGCGGGGCGGCATTCGCGCCCTCAGCGAATGGCTGACGGAAACCACCGACCTGGATGTCACCTTTATTGATATTCCTAACCCTGCCTGACGGGAGAGAGAAAAGTGCAGCGAGCGCGTTGTTATCTGTTAGGAGAAACGGCTGTCGTGCTGGAGCTGGAGCCGCCGGTTACCCTTGAAAGCCAGCAACGGATCTGGGGATTAGCCCAGCGTCTGGCGAACCATGAAGAGGTGATTGACGCCATTCCCGGCATGAACAATATCACTGTGGTGCTCCGCCGCCCGCAGGAGGTGGCGTGGGAGGCGATAGACCGTCTGCAGCGCTGGTGGGAGGAGAGCCTCGCGATCGAGCCGGAGTCGCGCTCGCTGTCTGTTCCGGTCGTATACGGCGGCGAGGCCGGACCGGACCTCGGGGTAGTGGCGCAGCACAGCGGCCTGAGTGAAAAACAGGTCGTGGAGCTGCACGCCTCGGTGGAATATCTGGTCTGGTTTATTGGTTTTCAGCCGGGATTTCCCTACCTGGGCGGGCTGCCTGCGGCGCTGGCGACACCGCGTCGCGCCGAACCGCGCGTGCTCGTCCCGGCCGGGTCGGTGGGTATCGGCGGCGCGCAAACCGGTATCTATCCGCTGGCGACGCCCGGCGGCTGGCAGCTGCTGGGGCGCACCGCGCTGACGCTGTTCGACCCGGCGCGGAAGGAGCCTGCGCTACTGCGCGTGGGCGATAAAATTCGCTTTGTGCCGCAAAAGGAGGGGGTATGTTGACCTTGATCCGCGCCGGCCTGTACACCTCGGTACAGGACGGTGGACGAGAAGGCCTGCGCCAGTCTGGCATCAGCCGCTGCGGCGCCCTGGATTATCCCTCGCTGGTGATTGCCAATCTGCTGGTTGGCAACGAGGCGAATGCCGCCGGGCTGGAGATTACCCTCGGCCAGGTGGAGATCGAATTTGCCCGCAGCGGCTGGTTTGCGCTGACCGGCGCCGCCTGCGAAGCGACGCTGGACGGTAAAGCGGTCTGGGTGGGCTGGCGCACCGCCTACCGGGCCGGGCAGCGGCTGGTGTTGAAAACGCCGCAGCATGGCATCCGTAGCTATCTGGCGGTGGCGGGCGGGATTGCGGTCCCCGAGGTCCTTGGCTCGCGCTGCACGGATCTCAAGGCGGGGATTGGCGGTCTGGAAGGACGCCGCCTGCAGGATGGCGACAAGCTGAAGCTCGGGAAAGCCGCCCGCCGCTTCACCACCCCGCGCGGCGTCAAGCAGCTGCCGCTGGGCAACCGCATTCGTGCGCTGCCCGGGCCGGAGTACCATGAATTTGACGAGGCCTCGCAGGCGTCATTCTGGCGCGCCCCCTGGAAGCTCAGTCCGCAGAGTAACCGCATGGGGTACCGCCTGCAGGGGCAGCCGCTGAAACGCACCACCGATCGTGAAATGCTGTCGCACGGCCTGCTGCCGGGCGTGGTGCAGGTGCCGCACAACGGCCAGCCCATTGTGCTGATGAACGACGCGCAAACCACCGGCGGCTATCCGCGGATCGCCTGCATTATCGATGCCGATATGTACCAGCTGGCGCAGATCCCGCTGGGGCAGCCGATCCATTTCGTGGCCTGCTCGCTGGAGGAGGCGCTGAAGGCGCGGGCCGATCGCCAGCGTTATCTTGAACAACTGGCCTGGAGACTCCACGATGATGATTGATCTTAATGCCGATCTTGGAGAAGGCGGGGCGAACGATAGCGCGCTGCTCCAGCTGGTGTCATCGGCGAATATCGCCTGTGGTTTTCACGCCGGCGACGCCGGGCTGATGGTGCAGAGCGTGCGCGAGGCGCTGAAGTACGGCGTGGCGGTGGGCGCCCATCCGGGATATCCCGACCGGGAAAATTTTGGCCGCACGGCGATGGATCTGCCGCCGGAAACGGTCTATGCCCAGACGCTGTATCAGATTGGCGCTCTGGCGGCGATCGTTCAGGCGCAGGGCGGCGAGATGCAGCACGTGAAGCCGCACGGCATGCTCTACAACCAGGCGGCCAAATCGCCGCCGCTGGCCGACGCGATCGCCCGCGCGGTCCGCGATGTTAACCCGCAGCTGGTGCTGGTGGGTCTTGCGGGCAGCGAATTGATCCGCGCCGGACAGCGCTATGGTCTGACGACGCGTCAGGAGGTGTTTGCCGATCGCGGTTATCTGGCCGACGGCAGCCTGGTGCCGCGCAGCCAGCCCGGGGCGCTGATTGACAGCGAAGAGCAGGCCCTGGCGCAAACCCTCGAGATGGTGCAACACCACCGGGTGCGCAGCGTCAGCGGCGAATGGGCGAACGTGGTGGCGCAGACGGTATGTCTGCACGGTGATGGTCCGCATGCCCTCGATTTTGCCCGCCGTTTACGGGCGGCGTTCGCCGGGCGCCATATTCTGGTCAGCGCTCAGCCAGAGGCTGAGATATGACAATCGGCATGACCGCGAAGGAGAGGATGGTGGCGGGAGTATTACTCACCGGTTTCGAACCCTTTGACGGCGAGACGGTGAACCCTTCCTGGGAAGTGGTGCAGCAGCTTGACGGCACTATGATTGCTGGCCAGCCGGTGACCGCCCGGCAGCTTCCCTGCGTGTTTGGCGAGGCGCTGTCGGCGCTCGACGCGGCGATAGAGGACCTGCAGCCGAAGCTGGTTATCGCGGTGGGGCAGGCCGGCGGTCGGGTCGATATCAGCGTCGAACGTGTGGCGATCAACGTCGATGATGCGCGCATCCCCGATAACAAAGGCCAGCAACCCATCGACACGCCGATCGTCGACGGCGGGCCGGCGGCGTGGTTCAGCACCTTGCCGATCAAAGCGATCGTCAGCGCGCTGCGCGATCGCGGGATCCCGGCCTCGGTGTCGCAGACTGCCGGCACCTTCGTCTGCAACCACGTCATGTACGGCCTGTTGCACAGGCTGCAGGGTCAGGCTGAGGTGAGAGGCGGTTTTATCCATATTCCATGGCTACCGGCGCAGGCGGCGGCCCATCCCGGCGAGCCGAGTATGGCGATCGCCACCGTGCGGGAGGCGCTGGAGACGGCCATTGCCGTGGCCCTGCGCCAGCCGGTGGACAGTAAACTGGGCGGCGGCGCCACCCACTGACAAAAGGATGACAGTATGCCGGAAGGTCCGGAGATCCGCCGCGCGGCGGATACACTGGAGGCGGCAATCAAAGACGAACCCTTAACCGACGTCTGGTTCGCCTTTCCCCGGTTGCAACCCTACCAAACCCCGCTGATTGGTCAGCGGGTTACCCATATCGACACCCGGGGCAAAGCCCTGCTGACCCGCTTCTCCGGCGGCCTGACCCTGTACAGCCATAATCAGCTGTACGGCGTCTGGCGCGTGGTTGACGCTGGCGAACAGCCCGCCTCTAACCGGGTGCTGCGCGTCAGGCTCCAGACCGCCAGCAAGGCGATTTTGCTCTACAGCGCGTCGGACATTGAGATGCTCACAGCGGAGCAGGTGGCCAACCATCCGTTCTTGCTGCGCATCGGTCCGGACGTACTGGATATGACGTTAACTGCGGAGCAGGTGAAAGCGCGGCTGCTGTCGGCCAAATTCCGCCATCGTCAGTTTTCCGGCCTGCTGTTGGATCAGGCTTTTCTTGCCGGGCTGGGAAACTATCTGCGGGTGGAAATCCTCTGGCAGGTGGGGCTGACCGGGCAGCATAAGGCCTCGGAGCTGAATGCAATACAACTGGATGCGCTGGCGCACGCGCTGCTTGATATCCCGCGGCTTTCTTATCGCACCCGCGGCCAGCCCGATGACAACAAGCACCACGGCGCGCTGTTCCGCTTTAAGGTGTTCCATCGCGATGGCGAACAGTGCGAGCGCTGCGGGGGCGTGATTGAGAAGACGATGCTCTCCTCGCGGCCCTTTTACTGGTGCCCGCACTGCCAGCATTAAGCCGGCGGCCAGGCAGCGCCAGACCTCATCGTCAGGCATAAAAAAACGCGCCATCAGGCGCGTTTTTATCATCCGGACAGCGAGATTAACGCTTGATGTCGGACTGGAAATCGCGTTTTTCGTAGCCGGTATAGAGCTGACGCGGACGGGCGATTTTCATGCCATCGCTGTGCATTTCGTTCCAGTGCGCAATCCAGCCCACGGTACGCGCCATGGCGAAGATAACGGTAAACATGGAGGACGGAATACCCATCGCTTTCAGGATGATACCGGAGTAGAAGTCGACGTTCGGGTAGAGTTTCTTCTCGATGAAGTACGGGTCGTTCAGCGCGATATGCTCCAGCTCCATGGCCACCTGCAGCAGGTCGTCTTTGGTGCCCAGCTCTTTCAGCACTTCATGGCAGGTTTCACGCATCACGGTGGCGCGCGGGTCGTAGTTTTTGTACACACGATGGCCGAAGCCCATCAGGCGGAAAGAGTCATTCTTGTCTTTCGCACGACGAACAAATTCCGGAATGTGCTCAACGGAGCTGATCTCTTCCAGCATTTTCAGCGCCGCTTCGTTGGCGCCGCCGTGCGCCGGTCCCCACAGGGAGGCGATGCCGGCTGCGATACAGGCGAACGGGTTAGCGCCGGAAGAGCCCGCGGTACGTACCGTCGAGGTCGAGGCGTTCTGTTCGTGATCGGCGTGCAGGATCAGAATACGGTCCATTGCGCGCTCCAGCACCGGATTGACTTCGTACTCTTCGCACGGCGTGGCGAACATCATGCGCAGGAAGTTGCCGGCGTAGGAGAGGTCATTGCGCGGATAAACAAACGGCTGGCCGATAGAATACTTGTAACACATGGCTGCCATGGTCGGCATTTTGGACAGCAGGCGATAGGCGGCAATTTCACGGTGACGCGGGTTATTCACGTCGAGGGAGTCGTGATAGAACGCCGCCAGGGCGCCGGTGATCCCGCACATAACGGCCATCGGGTGAGAATCGCGACGGAACGCATGGAACAGACGAGTAATCTGCTCATGGATCATGGTGTGGCGGGTGACGGTGGTTTTGAATTCGTCATATTCGGCCTGGGTCGGTTTTTCACCGTTTAGCAGAATGTAACAAACTTCAAGATAGTTTGATTCGGTCGCTAACTGGTCGATCGGGAAGCCACGGTGCAGCAGGATCCCCTCGTCACCATCGATAAACGTAATTTTAGATTCACAGGAAGCGGTAGATGTGAAACCTGGGTCAAAAGTAAATACGCCTTTTGAACCAAGACTACGAATATCAATAACATCCTGACCGAGCGTGCCTTTTAGCACATCCAGTTCAATAGCAGTGTCACCACCCAGGGTGATTTTTGCTTTAGCATCAGACATTTATGGTCTCCTTAGCGCCTTTATTGCTTAAGACTGCCGGGTGGTGGATTTGCTTTCGGTCCGCGCCCGTATACGTTACCAGTTTGTTATGTTGCACACAGCTCTGCGTCAGCGAAAAGGGCAGGGTACAGAGCAACGGCGCTTGATGGCACGTTCTTCAGGGCTGCGGTGAAACAACAGCAAATCAGCGTTTTAGCAGTCCGAATATTAAAACCTGTATACCACTAATAACTGTCCTGATTACATCGGTCAATACTGACACACTGTTACATAACTTATTCTCAGGTGAAAGCGTGACCTCATAACTTTTGAGCATTATTGCATTTAACTGGTAATGGTTGTAACAAGAATGTTTAATATTTGTCAAATCAGGTGATTAAAAATTAAAAAAATGTTGTTATCGTGACCTTGATCACTGTTCCGGAGAAAACCCAACAAACTATATGTAGGTTAATTGTAATGATTTTGTGAACGGCCTATACTGCGGCCAGGTCTCCGGAACACCCTGCAATCCCGAGCCACCCAGCGTTGTTTAGTGATGTTTTAATGCCTGAAAAGACGTTTTAACATGACTTCTGGTTATAGAAAGGACGCTGTCTGACCCGCAAGCAGACCGGAGGAAGGAAACAATAAGAACAGCATGTGGGCGTTATTCATGGTAAGAAATGTGAAAAAACAAAGACCTGTCAATCTGGATCTACAAACGATACGGTTCCCAATCACGGCGATAGCGTCCATTCTCCATCGCGTTTCCGGTGTCATCACCTTCGTGGCGGTCGGAATTCTGCTTTGGCTGCTGGGCACCAGCCTCTCCTCCCCTGAAGGTTTTCTGACGGCGGCCTCGATCATGGATAGCTTCTTTGTGAAGTTCATCATGTGGGGCATTCTCACCGCGCTGGCCTATCACGTCGTTGTTGGTATCCGCCATCTGATGATGGACTTTGGCTACCTGGACGAAACCCTCGAAGCAGGGAAACGTTCCGCCAAGATTTCTTTTGTTATTACTGTCGTGCTTTCACTTCTCGCAGGAGTCCTCGTATGGTAAGCAACGCCTCAGCACTGGGACGCAACGGCGTACATGACTTTATTCTGGTCCGTGCTACCGCCATCGTTCTGACCCTCTACATCATCTACATGGTTGGCTTCTTCGCTACCACCGGTGAAATCTCATGGGAAGTGTGGACCGGATTCTTTGCCTCCGGCTTCACTAAAGTCTTCACTCTGCTGGCTCTCGTTTCCATTCTTATCCATGCCTGGATCGGGATGTGGCAGGTGTTAACGGACTACGTTAAACCACTGGCTCTGCGCCTGGTTCTGCAACTGGCTATCGTTGTGGCGCTGGTGGCTTACGTTCTTTATGGATTTGTTGTGGTGTGGGGTGTGTAATGAAATTGCCAGTCAGAGAGTTTGATGCTGTTGTCATCGGTGCCGGCGGCGCAGGTATGCGCGCGGCGCTGCAAATTTCCCAGAGCGGACAGACCTGTGCGCTGCTCTCCAAAGTTTTCCCGACCCGATCGCACACCGTATCCGCGCAGGGTGGTATCACCGTCGCGCTCGGTAACTCCCATGAAGATAACTGGGAATGGCATATGTACGACACCGTAAAAGGGTCGGACTATATCGGCGACCAGGACGCCATCGAATATATGTGTAAGACCGGCCCGGAAGCGATTCTCGAGCTGGAGCATATGGGCTTGCCGTTCTCCCGTCTTGACGACGGCCGTATTTATCAGCGCCCGTTCGGCGGCCAGTCGAAGAACTTCGGCGGCGAGCAGGCGGCGCGTACCGCGGCGGCGGCTGACCGTACCGGTCACGCCCTGCTGCACACCCTGTACCAGCAGAACCTCAAAAACCACACCACTATCTTCTCCGAATGGTATGCCCTCGATCTGGTGAAAAACCAGGACGGCGCGGTGGTGGGTTGTACCGCCCTGTGCATCGAGACCGGCGAAGTGGTCTACTTTAAAGCCCGCGCCACCGTGCTGGCGACCGGCGGCGCAGGCCGTATCTATCAGTCCACCACCAACGCCCACATCAACACCGGTGACGGCGTCGGGATGGCCATTCGCGCCGGCGTGCCGGTGCAGGATATGGAAATGTGGCAGTTCCACCCGACCGGTATCGCCGGGGCAGGGGTTCTGGTCACCGAAGGTTGCCGCGGCGAAGGCGGTTATCTGCTGAATAAACACGGCGAGCGCTTTATGGAGCGTTATGCGCCGAACGCGAAAGACCTGGCGGGTCGTGACGTGGTGGCGCGTTCCATCATGATCGAGATCCGCGAAGGCCGCGGCTGCGACGGTCCGTGGGGCCCGCACGCGAAACTGAAACTGGATCACCTGGGTAAAGAGGTTCTGGAATCTCGTCTGCCGGGTATCCTTGAGCTGTCCCGCACCTTTGCTCACGTCGATCCGGTGAAAGAGCCGATCCCGGTTATCCCAACCTGCCACTACATGATGGGCGGTATTCCGACCAAAGTGACCGGCCAGGCGCTGACCGTCAATGAGAAGGGCGAAGACGTGGTGATCCCGGGTCTGTTCGCGGTGGGCGAAATCGCCTGCGTATCGGTCCACGGCGCCAACCGTCTGGGCGGCAACTCGCTGCTCGACCTGGTGGTCTTCGGCCGCGCGGCGGGCCTGCATCTGCAGGAGTCTATCGCCGAGCAGGGCACGCTGCGCGACGCCAGCGAATCCGATATCGAAGGCTCGCTGGACCGCCTCAACCGCTGGAACAACACCCGTTCCGGTGAAGATCCGGTGGCGATCCGCAAAGCGCTGCAGGAATGTATGCAGCATAACTTCTCGGTGTTCCGCGAAGGCGATGCGATGCACAAAGGTCTGGAACAGCTGAAAGTGATCCGCGAGCGCCTGAAAAACGCCCGTCTCGACGATACCTCCAGCGAGTTCAACACCCAGCGCGTTGAGTGCCTGGAGCTGGATAACCTGATGGAAACCGCGTACGCGACCGCCGTATCCGCTAACTTCCGTACCGAGAGCCGTGGCGCCCACAGCCGCTTCGACTTCCCGGATCGTGATGATGAAAACTGGCTGTGCCATTCCCTGTATCTGCCAGAGTCGGAATCCATGACGCGTCGTAGCGTCAACATGGAACCGAAACTGCGTCCGGCATTCCCGCCGAAGATTCGTACTTATTAATGCGGAGACAGGAAAATGAAACTCGAGTTTTCAATTTATCGCTATAACCCGGATGTTGACGACGCTCCGCACATGCAGGATTACACCCTCGACGCGGAAGAAGGTCGTGACATGATGCTGCTGGATGCGCTGATCCAGCTGAAAGAAAAAGATCCGTCGCTGTCGTTCCGCCGCTCCTGCCGTGAAGGGGTCTGCGGTTCCGATGGCCTGAACATGAACGGGAAAAACGGTCTGGCGTGCATCACGCCGATCTCCGCGCTGAATCAGCCGGGCAAGAAGATTGTTATCCGCCCGCTGCCAGGATTACCGGTTATCCGTGATTTGGTGGTGGACATGGGGCAATTCTATGCACAATATGAGAAGATTAAGCCTTACTTGTTGAATAATGGGCAAAATCCTCCGGCTCGCGAGCATCTGCAGATGCCTGAGCAGCGTGAGAAGCTCGATGGCCTGTACGAGTGTATTCTGTGCGCATGTTGTTCGACCTCGTGCCCGTCGTTCTGGTGGAACCCGGACAAGTTCATCGGCCCGGCAGGCCTGCTGGCCGCGTATCGCTTCCTGATCGACAGTCGCGATACCGAAACCAGCGAGCGTCTGGACGGCCTGAGCGATGCTTTCAGCGTATTCCGCTGTCACAGCATTATGAACTGCGTCAGTGTGTGTCCTAAGGGGCTGAACCCGACGCGCGCCATCGGCCATATTAAGTCGATGCTGCTGCAGCGCAGCGCGTAAGTTGTTTTAGTTGCCGGATGGCGACGTAAACGTCTTATCCGGCCTACAGGAGCATATTTTGTAGGCCTGATAAGCGAAGCGCCATCAGGCAATAGATATAGCAGGAAATCTTTAAAAACCGCCAAATATGTACCAGTAATCAAGGCGTTCAGAGCGAGGTAAGGCGGCAACTGAACGCATCCCCGGGAGCATAGTGAACTATGTGACCGGGGAAAGTGAAGGCAGCTAACGCAACCGCAGCCTGAACGCCGAAGATTAATGGCAGTTTTTAAAGGTTCCTTAGCGGATAGAAACCACAACTCGTCCGCAACAAGTGAACCCCGGCACGTGCACTCGGTGTGCGTGGTAGTTTCTACGGCGAAATAAGCATATGAATGCTTAAGGGATCACGATGCAGAACGGCGCAATGAAAGCCTGGCTGGACTCTTCTTACCTCTCTGGTTCGAACCAGAGCTGGATAGAACAGCTCTATGAAGACTTCTTAACCGATCCTGACTCTGTTGACGCCAACTGGCGTTCAATGTTCCAGCAGTTACCTGGCACCGGAGTTAAACCGGATCAATTTCATTCCAAAACGCGTGATTATTTCCGTCGACTGGCGAAGGATGCCTCACGTTACACTTCTTCGATTTCCGACCCAGACACCAATGTGAAGCAGGTTAAAGTCCTGCAGCTCATCAACGCATACCGTTTCCGTGGCCACCAGCATGCGAATCTCGATCCGCTGGGGCTGTGGAAGCAAGAGAGAGTGGCGGATCTCGATCCGGCCTACCACGATCTGACCGAGGCCGATTTCCAGGAAAGCTATAACGTAGGTTCATTTGCCATCGGTAAAGACACGATGAAGCTGGGCGAGCTGATTGCCGCCCTTAAGCAAACCTACTGCGGCTCCATCGGCGCGGAATACATGCATATCACCTCTACCGAAGAAAAACGCTGGATCCAGCAGCGCATTGAATCGGTAGCCGGCAAAGCGAGCTTTACCGCAGAAGAGAAAAAACGTTTCCTCGGCGAACTGACTGCCGCGGAAGGGCTGGAGCGCTACCTCGGCGCCAAATTCCCGGGGGCGAAGCGCTTCTCGCTGGAGGGTGGCGACGCCCTGATCCCCATGCTCAAAGAGATGATCCGCCATGCGGGTAAGAGCGGCACCCGTGAAGTGGTGCTGGGCATGGCGCACCGTGGCCGTCTCAACGTGCTGGTCAACGTGCTGGGTAAAAAACCGCAGGACCTGTTCGACGAGTTTGCCGGCAAACATAAAGAACACCTCGGTACCGGCGATGTGAAGTACCACATGGGCTTCTCTTCCGATATAGAAACCGAAGGCGGTCTGGTGCACCTGGCGCTGGCGTTTAACCCGTCGCACCTCGAGATCGTCAGCCCGGTGGTGATCGGTTCCGTACGCGCCCGTCTGGATCGTCTGGACGAGCCGAGCAGCAACAAGGTTCTGCCGATCACTATCCACGGCGACGCCGCGGTGACCGGACAGGGCGTGGTTCAGGAAACCCTGAACATGTCCAAAGCCCGCGGTTACGAAGTGGGCGGGACCGTGCGCATCGTTATCAACAACCAGGTGGGCTTCACGACCTCTAACCCGCTGGATGCGCGTTCGACCCCGTACTGCACCGACATCGGTAAAATGGTGCAGGCGCCGATTTTCCACGTCAACGCCGACGATCCGGAAGCGGTCGCTTTCGTCACCCGTCTGGCGCTGGATTTCCGCAATACCTTCAAACGCGATGTCTTCATCGACCTGGTGTGCTACCGCCGTCACGGCCATAACGAAGCCGATGAGCCGAGCGCAACCCAGCCGCTGATGTATCAGAAGATCAAAAAGCACCCGACTCCGCGCAAAATCTATGCTGACAAGCTGGAGCAGGACAAGGTCGCGACCCTGGAAGATGCTACCGAGCAGGTTAACCTCTACCGCGATGCGCTGGATGCCGGCGAATGCGTGGTGAAGGAATGGCGTCCGATGAACATGCACTCCTTTACCTGGTCGCCGTACCTCAACCATGAGTGGGACGAGAGCTATCCGGATAAAGTGGAGCCGAAGCGTCTGCAGGAGCTGGCCAAACGCATCAGCACGGTGCCGGAAGGTATCGAAATGCAGTCCCGCGTGGCGAAAATTTACGCCGACCGCCAGGCGATGGCGGCAGGTGAGAAGCTGTTCGATTGGGGCGGCGCTGAAAACCTGGCCTACGCCACGCTGGTTGACGAAGGTATTCCGGTGCGTCTGTCCGGGGAAGACTCCGGTCGCGGCACCTTCTTCCACCGTCATGCGGTGATCCATAACCAGACCAATGGTTCAACCTACACCCCGCTGCAGCATGTCCATAACGGTCAGGGCCAGTTCCGCGTTTGGGACTCCGTGCTGTCTGAAGAAGCGGTGCTGGCGTTTGAATATGGTTACGCCACTGCAGAGCCGCGCACCCTGACCATCTGGGAAGCGCAGTTTGGCGACTTCGCCAACGGCGCGCAGGTGGTGATCGACCAGTTCATCTCCTCCGGTGAGCAGAAGTGGGGCCGGATGTGCGGCCTGGTGATGCTTCTGCCGCACGGCTACGAAGGCCAGGGCCCGGAGCACTCCTCCGCCCGTCTGGAGCGTTATCTGCAGCTGTGCGCTGAGCAGAATATGCAGGTATGCGTGCCGTCCACGCCGGCGCAGGTGTACCACATGCTGCGTCGTCAGGCGCTGCGCGGTATGCGTCGTCCGCTGGTGGTGATGTCGCCGAAGTCGCTGCTGCGTCATCCGCTGGCGGTCTCCAGCATGGATGAGCTGGCAAACGGCACTTTCCTGCCGGCCATCGGTGAAATCGATCAACTTGATCCGCAGGCTGTGAAGCGCGTGGTGCTGTGCTCTGGTAAGGTTTACTACGACCTGCTGGAACAGCGCCGTAAAAACGAGCAAAAAGATGTCGCTATCGTTCGTATCGAGCAGCTCTATCCGTTCCCGCATCAGGCGGTGCAGGATGCGCTGAAAGCGTATGCGCACGTACATGATTTTGTCTGGTGCCAGGAAGAGCCGCTCAACCAGGGCGCATGGTACTGCAGCCAGCATCACTTCCGTGAAGTGATTCCGTTTGGGGCCTCTCTGCGTTATGCAGGCCGCCCGGCCTCCGCCTCTCCGGCGGTAGGGTATATGTCCGTTCACCAGAAACAGCAACAAGATCTGGTCAATGACGCGCTGAACGTCGATTAATTAAAGGATACACAATGAGTAGCGTAGATATTCTGGTTCCCGACCTGCCTGAGTCCGTAGCTGACGCAACCGTCGCCACCTGGCACAAAAAACCGGGCGACGCGGTCGTCCGTGACGAAGTCCTGGTCGAAATCGAAACTGACAAAGTGGTACTGGAAGTACCGGCATCAGCGGACGGCATTCTGGATGCAGTGCTGGAAGACGAGGGCGCTACCGTCCTGTCTCGCCAGATCCTTGGCCGCCTGCGCGAAGGTAACAGCGCAGGTAAAGAAAGCAGCGAAAAAGCCGATGCGAAAGCGTCCACGCCGGCGCAGCGTCAGCAGGCCTCTCTGGAAGAGCAGAACAACGATGCGCTGAGCCCGGCGATCCGTCGTCTGCTGGCTGAACACAACCTCGACGCGGCGGCCATCAAAGGCACCGGCGTCGGCGGCCGCCTGACCCGCGAAGATGTCGAGAAACATCTGGCGAAAGCCCCGGCGGCGGCAGAAGCCAAAGCGCCAGCCGCTGCCCCGGCAGCCGCGCCGGCGCCGCAGCTGGGCCACCGCTCTGAAAAACGCGTCCCGATGACCCGCCTGCGTAAACGCGTGGCCGAGCGTCTGCTGGAAGCGAAAAACTCCACCGCCATGCTGACCACGTTCAACGAAGTCAACATGAAGCCAATCATGGATCTGCGTAAGCAGTACGGCGACGCGTTCGAAAAACGTCACGGCATCCGTCTGGGCTTTATGTCCTTCTACGTGAAAGCGGTGGTGGAAGCGCTGAAACGCTATCCGGAAGTGAACGCCTCTATCGATGGCGACGACGTGGTGTACCACAACTACTTCGACGTCAGCATGGCCGTATCCACTCCACGCGGCCTGGTCACCCCGGTTCTGCGTGACGTTGACCTGCTGGGCATGGCGGATATCGAAAAGAATATTAAAGAGTTGGCGGTGAAAGGCCGTGACGGCAAGCTGACCGTAGACGACCTGACCGGCGGTAACTTCACCATTACCAACGGCGGCGTGTTCGGCTCCCTGATGTCCACGCCGATCATCAACCCACCGCAGAGCGCCATCCTGGGTATGCATGCCATTAAAGACCGTCCGATGGCGGTGAATGGCAAGGTAGAGATCCTGCCGATGATGTACCTGGCGCTCTCCTACGACCACCGTCTGATCGACGGACGTGAATCGGTAGGCTTCCTGGTGGCGATTAAAGAGCTGCTGGAAGATCCGACCCGTCTGCTGCTGGACGTGTAGTCAGCAAGCGTATTACCTACCGTAGGCCGGATAACACGCGTTAACGCTGTTATCAGGCCTACAGGTTTAAAGATAATTACACCCTGAAGGATGGACTGAACACATGAACTTACATGAATATCAGGCAAAACAACTTTTTGCCCGCTATGGCTTACCGGCGCCGGTGGGTTATGCCTGTACTACTCCGCGTGAAGCAGAAGAAGCCGCTTCAAAAATCGGCGCGGGTCCGTGGGTAGTGAAATGTCAGGTTCACGCTGGTGGCCGCGGCAAAGCGGGCGGTGTGAAAGTGGTGAAGAGCAAAGAAGAGATCCGCGCATTTGCCGAGCACTGGCTGGGCAAACGTCTGGTGACCTATCAAACAGATGCGAACGGCCAGCCGGTTAACCAGATCCTGGTTGAAGCGGCGACCGATATTGACAAAGAGCTGTACCTGGGCGCGGTCGTTGACCGTAGCTCCCGTCGCGTAGTGTTCATGGCCTCTACCGAAGGCGGCGTGGAAATCGAAAAAGTGGCGGAAGAGACCCCGCACCTGATCCACAAGATCGCCATCGATCCGCTGGCGGGCCCGATGCCTTATCAAGGTCGTGAACTGGCGTTCAAACTGGGTCTGGAAGGTAAACAGGTTCAGCAGTTCACCAAGATCTTCATGGGTCTGGCGACCATTTTCCTGGAGCGCGACCTGGCGCTGATCGAAATCAACCCGCTGGTTATCACTAAGCAGGGCGACCTGATCTGCCTCGACGGCAAACTGGGCGCTGACGGCAACGCGCTGTTCCGCCAGCCGGATCTGCGCGAAATGCGCGACCAGTCGCAGGAAGATCCGCGTGAAGCGCAGGCGGCGCAGTGGGAACTGAACTACGTCGCGCTGGACGGCAACATCGGCTGCATGGTTAACGGCGCAGGCCTGGCGATGGGTACCATGGACATCGTTAAACTGCACGGCGGCGAACCGGCTAACTTCCTCGACGTGGGCGGCGGTGCGACCAAAGAGCGCGTCACCGAAGCGTTCAAAATCATCCTCTCTGATGACAATGTGAAAGCGGTGCTGGTGAACATCTTCGGCGGTATCGTGCGTTGCGACCTGATCGCTGACGGCATCATCGGTGCGGTAGCGGAAGTTGGGGTTAACGTTCCGGTCGTGGTTCGTCTGGAAGGTAACAACGCCGAACTGGGCGCGAAAAAACTGGCTGACAGCGGCCTGAATATTATTGCAGCGAAAAGTCTGACGGACGCAGCACAGCAGGTTGTTGCCGCAGTGGAGGGGAAATAATGTCAGTTTTAATTAATAAAGATACCAAGGTTATCTGCCAGGGCTTCACCGGTAGCCAGGGGACCTTCCACTCTGAACAAGCGATCGCTTACGGTACGCAAATGGTTGGCGGCGTGACGCCAGGCAAAGGCGGCACCACTCACCTGGGCCTGCCGGTGTTCAACACCGTGCGCGAAGCCGTTGAAGCGACCGGCGCCACCGCGACCGTGATCTACGTTCCGGCGCCGTTCTGCAAAGATTCCATTCTGGAAGCGATTGACGCGGGCATTAAGCTGATTATCACCATCACCGAAGGTATCCCGACGCTGGATATGCTGACCGTGAAAGTGAAACTGGACGAAGCGGGCGTGCGTATGATCGGCCCGAACTGCCCAGGCGTGATCACGCCGGGCGAATGCAAAATCGGCATCATGCCGGGTCACATTCACAAGCCGGGTAAAGTGGGCATCGTTTCCCGTTCCGGTACCCTGACCTATGAAGCAGTTAAGCAGACCACCGACTACGGCTTCGGTCAGTCTACCTGCGTCGGTATCGGCGGCGACCCGATCCCGGGCTCTAACTTCATCGATATCCTGAAGCTGTTCCAGGAAGACCCGCAGACCGAAGCGATTGTGATGATCGGTGAGATCGGCGGTAGCGCGGAAGAAGAAGCGGCTGCCTACATCAAAGAGCACGTGACCAAGCCGGTTGTCGGTTACATCGCGGGCGTGACCGCGCCGAAGGGCAAGCGTATGGGCCATGCTGGCGCCATCATCGCTGGCGGTAAAGGTACTGCCGATGAGAAATTCGCAGCCCTGGAAGCAGCCGGTGTGAAAACCGTTCGCAGCCTGGCCGATATCGGCGAAGCGCTGAAAGCTATCATCAAGTAAACCCTCTCTGCTTATCCGCAAGCAGAAATCTGTCCGATTTCGACATGGTTGGCCACCGTCAGGTGGCCTTTTTTTTGGCCGTTGTCCGCTTGTTCCGAAAGCCGCTGCGTCAGCAAACCCTGCGTTTGGCAAAAACCTTATCTATCATATTGATTTTATGAATTATTTCATAAATATTATCGACGCGCGG
Source organism: Klebsiella sp. JN_Kp127 (assembly GCF_040062505.1). NCBI lineage: Bacteria > Pseudomonadati > Pseudomonadota > Gammaproteobacteria > Enterobacterales > Enterobacteriaceae > Klebsiella > Klebsiella sp. JN_Kp127. The sequence continues at coordinate 10,028 of NZ_JBEAHS010000050.1, read as the reverse complement.
TTGTCGGAAATGAAAATTTGCCCTGGTCGTACCGCAGGGTAACGAAACAGACAGTAAAAAAAAGAGTGGGGGAGGGGATAAGAAAGCAGGAAAAAATACTGTGAGCGGTCTAGCATTAATCGGATCGGCTCTTTTTTTTTATTTTTTTTCCTGTGGCGTTAAATAATATTACCTATGATTCTCATCTTTCCCTTTTTAGTAACCAATCAAGGCATACTTTAAACACAGCATTAACATTAGGTTTACCAATATTCTTTATTGAGCTACATAATTAACACGTAGAGTAAAAATTGATTTATATCAATACTTAATGCTTGGAAAAATCCTTCAAAAAACGTTAAATTGTCTCAAGTCAAATTGGCCTAAACCGGCCATCTTCGCTATATATTGATCACCGTCGAAAAATGTAAAACTGGAACAATAAAAACATATTTATTGTAAGGTTATTGCGGCGTAATATATTGGGGAATCAATTGGGTTTTTCGTTAACGTATTTGTAACCTTGTCCTGGCGTGGTTTCACTTTGGTTGAAACCCGCTCCGGGCGGGCGACAAATAAAAATTTGTATTGGGGCATGCGTATGAGCCAGAGCTTCTCGGTTCATTTTCGGAGTCTTCATGCGATGAGCAAGGAGTCATGATGTTAGATATAGTCGAACTGTCGCGCTTACAGTTTGCCTTGACCGCGATGTACCACTTCCTGTTTGTGCCACTGACGCTCGGTATGGCGTTCCTGCTGGCCATCATGGAAACGGTCTACGTCCTTTCCGGCAAACAGATTTATAAAGATATGACCAAATTCTGGGGCAAGTTGTTTGGTATCAACTTCGCGCTGGGTGTGGCGACCGGTCTGACCATGGAGTTCCAGTTCGGGACTAACTGGTCGTATTACTCACACTACGTGGGCGATATCTTCGGCGCGCCGCTGGCCATTGAAGGTCTGATGGCCTTCTTCCTCGAATCCACCTTTGTAGGTCTGTTCTTCTTCGGTTGGGATCGTCTGGGTAAAGTTCAGCATATGGCCGTCACCTGGCTGGTCGCTCTGGGCTCCAACCTCTCCGCGCTGTGGATCCTCGTCGCTAACGGCTGGATGCAGAACCCTATCGCATCGGACTTCAACTTTGAAACCATGCGTATGGAGATGGTCAGCTTCTCCGAACTGGTGCTCAACCCGGTTGCTCAGGTGAAATTCGTTCACACTGTGGCGTCTGGCTATGTCACCGGTGCGATGTTTATCCTGGCTATCAGCTCCTGGTACATGCTGAAAGGTCGTGACTTTGCCTTTGCTAAGCGCTCCTTCGCCATCGCAGCCAGCTTCGGTATGGCGGCGATCCTCTCCGTTATTGTGCTGGGTGACGAATCCGGTTACGAAATGGGTGACGTGCAGAAAACCAAACTGGCGGCTATCGAAGCAGAGTGGGAAACCCAGCCTGCGCCGGCGGCCTTTACCCTGTTTGGTATTCCCGATCAGAATGCGCAAACCAACCACTTCGCCATCCAGATCCCCTACGCGCTGGGCATCATTGCCACCCGCTCGGTGGATAAGCCGGTTATCGGTCTGAAGGATCTGATGGTTCAGCACGAAGAGCGTATCCGTAACGGCATGAAAGCCTACGCGCTGCTGGAGCAACTGCGCGCCGGTTCCACCGACCAGGCCGTTCGCGACCAGTTCAATAACGTGAAGAAAGATCTCGGCTATGGTCTGCTGCTGAAACGCTATACCCCGAACGTCGCTGACGCCACGGAAGAGCAGATCGCCAAAGCCACCAAAGACTCTATTCCAAGCGTCGCACCGCTGTACTTCGCCTTCCGTATCATGGTGGCGTGCGGCATCCTGATGCTGTTGATTATCGGCGCCTCCTTCTGGAGCGTGATTCGTAACCGTATCGGCGAGAAAAAATGGCTGCTGCGCGCCGCGTTCTATGGCCTGCCGCTGCCGTGGATTGCCGTGGAGTCGGGCTGGTTTGTTGCCGAATACGGCCGTCAGCCGTGGGCGATTGGTGAAGTCCTGCCGACGGCGGTGGCCAACTCGTCGCTGACCGCGGGCGATCTGATCTTCTCTATGTTGCTGATCTGCGGTCTGTACACGCTGTTCCTGGTGGCTGAACTGTTCCTGATGTTCAAGTTTGCCCGCAAAGGACCTAGCAGCCTGAAAACCGGCCGCTATCACTTTGAACAGTCCTCTGCGGCTATTCAGTCGGCACGCTAAGACAGGAGTCGTCAAATGATCGATTATGAAGTATTGCGTTTTATCTGGTGGCTGCTGATTGGCATCCTGCTGATTGGCTTCGCCGTCGCCGACGGGTTCGACATGGGGGTGGGCATGCTCACCCGCTTCCTCGGCCGTAACGACACCGAGCGTCGGATTATGATCAACGCCATCGCCCCGCACTGGGACGGTAACCAGGTGTGGCTGATCACCGCCGGCGGCGCGCTGTTCGCTGCCTGGCCGATGGTCTACGCCGCGGCGTTCTCCGGTTTCTATGTGGCGATGATTCTGGTGCTGGCCTCGTTGTTCTTCCGTCCGGTCGGTTTCGACTACCGTTCCAAGATCGAGGACACCCGCTGGCGCAACATGTGGGACTGGGGCATCTTCATCGGCAGCTTCGTGCCGCCGCTGGTGATTGGCGTGGCCTTCGGCAACCTGCTGCAGGGCGTGCCGTTCCATGTCGACGAATACCTGCGTCTGTTCTATACCGGTAACTTCTTCCAGCTGCTGAACCCGTTTGGTCTGCTGGCCGGTATCGTCAGCGTGGCGATGATCCTCACCCAGGGCGCGACCTACCTGCAGATGCGTACCGTGGGCGAACTGCATCTGCGCACCCGCACCGTCTCCACGGTGGCGGCGCTGGTGACGCTGGTCTGCTTCGCGCTGGCGGGCGTGTGGGTCTACTACGGCATCGACGGCTATGTGGTGAAATCGGTGATTGACCATACCGGCCCGTCTAACCCGCTGACCAAAGAAGTGGTGCGTGAAGCGGGCGCGTGGATGGTGAACTTTAACAATATGCCAGCGCTGTGGGCGATCCCTGCCCTGGGCGTGGTGCTGCCGCTGCTGACCGTCGTTTCGACCAAAGCGGATAAAGGCGCCTGGGCATTCCTGTTCTCCTCGCTGACCCTGGCCTGCATCATTCTGACTGCCGGTATCGCGATGTTCCCGTTCATCATGCCGTCCAGCACCATGCTGAACGCCAGCCTGACGATGTGGGACGCGACCTCCAGCCAGCGGACGCTGAACCTGATGACCTACGTGGCGATTGTCTTCGTGCCGATCATTCTGGGCTACACCAGCTGGTGTTACTGGAAGATGTTTGGCCGCATCACCCGTGAAGACATCGAAAAGAACACCCACTCGCTGTACTAAGGTAAGGAGCTATATATGTGGTACTTCGCATGGATTTTGGGAACGCTTCTTGCCTGTGCCTTTGGGGTGATTACCGCGCTGGCGCTTGAGCACGTGGAAGCCACCAAAGCAGGTAAAGAAGAACACTGATGAGTATTATCGTGATGCGATATACGAAATCATTCGGGTTGCATCGAGGCGGCAAGTCTGTGAATCCCCAGGAGCTTACACCAGTAAGTGACTGGGGTAAGCAGACGTAGCCAACAAAGAGGCGACGTGAATGATAAAGTATATGTATGCGATAATGGACAAGCGCCCGTTAAGGGCGCTTTCCTTGTTGATGGCGCTGCTGCTGGCAGGCTGCATTTTCTGGGATCCGTCGCGCTTTGCCGCGAAGACCAGCGAGCTGGAAATCTGGCACGGTTTCTTGCTGATGTGGGCGGTTTGCAGTGGCGTAATTCACGGCGTGGGCTTCCGCCCGCGTGCCGTTCACTGGCAGGGGATTTTTTGTCCGCTTATCGCTGATATCGTGCTCGCTTTAGGTCTCTTCTTTTTCTTCTTTTGAATAAGAGATCTCTGTTAATGCTATGGGCTTGCATAAGCCCATAAAAATTTACGCCCCGTTTACTTTCCCCCATTCCAAACCACCTTTCCCGCGCGTATAGTAGCGAAGTTTGAAAGCTCTAACCTTTTTTTGCATTACCGGGATGTAAAGTGAATACAACGCTGTTTCGATGGCCGGTTCGGGTCTACTACGAAGATACCGACGCCGGTGGTGTGGTTTACCACGCCAGTTACGTCGCTTTTTATGAAAGAGCACGCACAGAGATGCTGCGCCACCATCACTTTAGTCAACAGGTTCTGTTGGCTGAACGCGTTGCCTTCGTGGTTCGCAAAATGACGCTGGAGTATTTTGCCCCCGCCAGACTCGACGACATGCTCGAAGTCCAGACGGAAATTACCTCGATGCGCGGCACCTCTTTGGTTTTCACGCAGCGAATCGTCAACGCCGAGAATACAGTGTTAAACGAAGCTGAGGTTCTCATTGTGTGCGTTGATCCACTCTTAATGAAGCCACGTGCGCTTCCCAAGTCTATTGTCGCGGAGTTTAAGCAGTGACTGACATGAATATCCTTGATTTGTTCCTGAAGGCGAGCCTTCTGGTTAAACTTATCATGTTGATTTTGATTGGTTTTTCTATCGCTTCCTGGGCTATCATTATTCAGAGAACGCGTATCCTTAACTCGGCCGCGCGCGAAGCTGAAGCGTTCGAGGACAAATTCTGGTCCGGGATTGAACTGTCCCGTTTGTATCAGGAGAGCCAGGGGCGTCGCGATAATCTGACCGGTTCGGAGCAGATCTTCTACAGCGGCTTCAAAGAGTTTGCGCGCTTGCATCGGGCCAACAGCCATGCGCCGGAGGCGATCGTCGAAGGGGCATCGCGCGCGATGCGTATTTCGATGAACCGCGAGCTGGAAACGCTGGAGACCCATATTCCGTTCCTCGGCACCGTAGGCTCCATCAGCCCGTATATCGGTCTGTTCGGCACCGTCTGGGGGATCATGCACGCCTTTATCGCCCTTGGCGCGGTGAAGCAGGCCACCCTGCAGATGGTGGCGCCGGGTATCGCCGAAGCGCTGATCGCCACCGCGATCGGTCTGTTCGCTGCTATCCCGGCGGTGATGGCGTACAACCGACTGAACCAGCGGGTGAACAAGCTTGAACTGAATTACGACAACTTTATGGAAGAGTTCACCGCTATTCTGCACCGTCAGGCCTTTACCACCAGCGAAAGCAATAAGGGGTAAGCCATGGCCAGAGCACGTGGACGCGGACGTCGCGAACTGAAGTCCGAGATCAACATCGTTCCGCTGCTGGATGTCCTGCTGGTGCTGTTGCTGATCTTTATGGCAACGGCGCCGATCATTACGCAGAGCGTGGAAGTCGATCTGCCGGACGCCACGGAATCGCAAGCGGTGAAAAGCAATGACGATCCGCCGGTGATTGTGGAAGTCTCCGGGGTAGGGCAGTACAGCGTGAAAGTGGGGCAGGAGACGCTGTCCCAGCTGCCGCCGGAGCAGGTGATTGCCGAAGCGAAGCGTCGTCTTGAAGCCAATGAGAAAACGGTATTCCTGATCGGCGGTGCGAAAGACGTCCCTTACGATGAAATTATTAAAGCGCTGAACCTGTTGCATAGCGCAGGGGTTAAATCGGTCGGCTTGATGACCAAACCTATTTAATCGCTTCAGGTAGGTGCGTCCGCACGGCGTTCGGCGGCGAGTATCGCTCGCCGTCGGTGCGCATCGCGGGTACAGGCGAACAGTTTTTGGGAACCGATAGTGTCAAAGGCAACCGAACAAAACGACAAGCTTAAACGAGCGATCATCATTTCAGTCGCGCTGCACATCATACTGATCGCGCTGCTGATCTGGAGTTCGTTTGACGAGCATCTGGATGCCTCTGCCGGCGGCGGCGGGGGATCGTCGATTGATGCCGTCATGGTCGATCCGGGGGCGGTGGTAAACAATTATAACCGTCAGCAACAGCAGCAGGCCAGCGCACGTCGCGCCGCTGAACAGCGTGAAAAACAGGCGCAGCAGCAGGCGGAAGAGTTACGTGAGAAGCAGGCGGCGGAACAGGAACGGCTGAAACAGCTCGAACAGGAGCGGCTGCAGGCGCAGGAAGCGGCGAAAGAAGCGAAGGAACAACAGAAGCAGGCTGAGGAAGCCGCTGCCAAGGCTGCCGCGGCGGCGAAAGCCAAAGCGGATGCGCAGGCCAAAGAAGCGCAGGAAGCGGCGGCCAAAGCGGCCGCCGAGGCGAAAGCGAAGGCGGATGCCCAGGCGAAAGCGGCTGAACTGGCGGCAGCGAAAGCGGCGGCTGACGCGAAGAAACAGGCCGAAGCCGCCGCCGCGAAAGCGGCTGCCGATGCGAAGAAACAGGCGGAAGCCGAAGCGGCGAAAGCCGCGGCAGAGGCACAGAAGAAAGCGGAAGCGGCAGCGGCGAAGAAAGCGCAACAGGAAGCGGAGAAGAAGGCCCAGCAGGAAGCGGCTAAGCAGGCAGCGGCTGAAAAAGCGGCAGCAGAAAAAGCCGCCGAAAAAGCCGCTGAGAAGGCCGCCGCGCAAAAAGCGGCCGCGGAGAAGGCCGCCGCCGAGAAAGCCGCCGCAGCTGAAAAAGCCGCGGCAGCCAAAGCGGCTGCTGCTGAGAAGGCGGCGGCCGATAAAGCGGCCAAAGCGGCAGCAGCAAAAGCCGCGGCAGCGAAGAAAGCGGCTGCCGCGAAAGAAGCGGACGGCGTGGACGACCTGCTCGGCGATCTGAGCTCAGGTAAGAATGCGCCGAAAGGTAGCACCAGCGGTAGCACAGGTGGCTCTTCACCTGCTAAAGGAAGTAAACCGGGGCAGGGCGGCGCGTCTCAGGCGGAGATTGCCAGCTATATTTCGCAGGTGCAGGCCGCGATTAAAGGACATCTCTATGACTGGGATACGTACAAGGGTAAAGTATGTACGTTGCGCGTAAACCTGGCTCAGGATGGAACGTTGTTGAGTGTGAAATCGGAAGGCGGCGATCCGGCGTTCTGCCAGCAAATGCTGGCGGCCACCAGTCGGATGAGCAAATTCCCTAAACCGCCGTCGCAGGCTGTTTATGAAACGTTCAAAAATGCGCCACTGGACTTCAAACCTTAAGCGCTTTTTCCCCCGCGTCAGCGGGGGGAAAGAAAATAGGGCGGTCATGGGTTTTGGTAGTTTTGTGTATTTGAGTTTGTTAACATTCTGCTAAATTATCGTGGGCTTTCCGCCCGGATAAGGGAGATATGATGAAGCAGGCATTACGAGTAGCATTTGGTTTTTTAATGCTGTGGGCGGCGGTGCTGCACGCAGAAGTACGTATCGAGATCACCCAGGGGGTGGACTCGGCGCGCCCCATCGGCGTGGTACCGTTCCAGTGGGCCGGCCAGGGCGCTGCGCCGGAAGATGTTGGCGGTATCGTGGCGGCTGACCTGCGCAACAGCGGTAAATTCAACCCGCTGGATCGCTCGCGTCTGCCGCAGCAGCCGACCAGTGCCCAGGAAGTGCAGCCTGCTGCCTGGTCTGCGCTGGGCATTGACGCCGTGGTCGTCGGTCAGGTGACGTCAAACCCGGATGGTTCTTACCAGGTAGCGTATCAGCTGGTGGATACCGGCGGTGCGCCGGGCACAACGCTGGCGCAAGGCTCTTTCAAAGTCACTAAACAGTACCTGCGCTATGCCGCGCACACTGCCAGCGACGCGGTATTTGAAAAGCTGACCGGTATTAAAGGCGCCTTCCGGACTCGTATCGCCTACGTGGTGCAGACCAATGGCGGTCAGTTCCCGTATGAGCTGCGCGTTTCCGATTATGATGGCTACAACCAGTTTGTGGTTCACCGCTCCTCCCAGCCGCTGATGTCCCCGGCCTGGTCACCGGACGGTTCAAAACTGGCTTACGTCACCTTCGAGAGCGGTCGCTCTGCGCTGGTGGTGCAGACCCTGGCGAACGGCGCTGTGCGTCAGATTGCCTCCTTCCCGCAGCACAACGGCGCGCCGGCGTTCTCGCCGGATGGTTCTAAACTGGCCTTCGCGCTGTCGAAAACCGGTAGCCTGAACCTGTACGTGATGGATCTGGGCTCGGGTCAGATTCGTCAGGTGACCAACGGTCGCAGCAACAACACCGAACCAAGCTGGTTCCCGGACAGCCAGAACCTGGCCTTCACCTCTGACCAGGCCGGTCGTCCGCAGGTGTATAAAGTCAATATTAATGGCGGCACGCCGCAGCGTATCACCTGGGAAGGTTCGCAGAACCAGGACGCTGACGTGAGCGCGGATGGTAAAACGATGGTAATGGTCAGCTCGGCCGGCGGCCAGCAGCACATTGCCAAACAAGATCTGGAAGCGGGTGGTGTACAGGTTCTGTCATCAACGTTTTTAGACGAAACGCCAAGTCTGGCACCTAACGGCACTATGGTAATCTACAGCTCTTCTCAGGGGATGGGATCCGTGCTGAATCTGGTTTCTACAGATGGGCGTTTCAAAGCGCGTCTTCCGGCAACTGATGGACAGGTAAAATCGCCTGCCTGGTCGCCGTATCTGTGATAATAAATAATTGATTATTAAAGGAATCAAAGAAATGCAACTGAACAAAGTGCTGAAAGGGCTGATGATCGCTCTGCCGGTTATGGCAATCGCGGCATGTTCTTCTAACAAGAACGCCAGCAACGACCAGAGCGGTGAAGGCATGCTGGGTGCCGGCACTGGTATGGACGCTAACGGTAACGGCGGCAACATGTCTTCTGAAGAGCAAGCTCGTCTGCAGATGCAGCAGCTGCAGCAGAACAACATCGTTTACTTCGATCTGGACAAGTACGATATCCGTTCTGACTTCGCTGCAATGCTGGACGCGCACGCTAACTTCCTGCGCAGCAACCCGTCCTACAAAGTGACTGTAGAAGGTCACGCGGATGAGCGCGGTACCCCGGAATACAACATCGCGCTGGGTGAGCGTCGTGCTAACGCCGTTAAGATGTATCTGCAGGGCAAAGGTGTTTCTGCCGATCAGATCTCCATCGTTTCTTACGGTAAAGAAAAACCAGCAGTACTGGGTCATGACGAAGCGGCATATGCCAAAAACCGTCGCGCCGTACTGGTTTACTAAGAGAATTGCATGAGCAGTAACTTCAGACATCATTTATTGAGTCTGTCGTTACTGGTTGGCATAGCGGCCCCCTGGGCCGCTTTTGCTCAGGCGCCAATCAGTAGTGTCGGCTCAGGCTCGGTCGAAGACCGTGTCACTCAACTCGAGCGTATTTCCAATGCTCACAGCCAGCTTTTAACCCAACTCCAGCAACAACTCTCTGATAACCAGACTGACATTGATTCTCTCCGTGGTCAGATCCAGGAGAACCAGTATCAGCTGAATCAGATCGTTGAGCGTCAGAAGCAGATTCTGCTGCAGATTGACGGGCTGACGAGCGGAGGTGGCGCAGCGGCGGCGGGCGCTCAGGCGTCGTCGTCTTCCAGCGATCAGAGTGCGGCTACCGCCAGCGCAGCGCCAGCGGCCTCGTCAGGCGCTCCGGCGATGACCGGCGATGCGAACACCGATTACAATGCGGCCATTGCCCTGGTGAAGGATGCTTCACGCCAGGATGACGCCATGGTGGCGTTTCAGAACTTCGTTAAAAAGTACCCGGATTCAACTTATCAGCCGAACGCCAACTATTGGCTCGGACAGTTGAACTACAATAAGGGGAAAAAAGACGATGCGGCGTTTTACTTCGCCTCGGTGGTGAAGAACTACCCGAAATCGCCAAAAGCTCCGGACGCCATGTTTAAGGTCGGCGTGATCATGCAGGACAAAGGTGATACCGCGAAAGCGAAAGCGGTTTACCAGCAGGTGATCAGCAAATTCCCCGGCACCGACGGTGCGAAACAAGCGCAAAAACGACTTAATGCTCTTGGTTGATTACGGCATGACCAGAAATCGCGTTATTTCTGGTCTTGTCGCCTGAATCGCCAGCAGTTAAGTGATCTTTATCGAAATTTTAGTTGCGCTGAATTCTGAAATCAGTAATATATGCCGCCGTTGCCAAGGGATATCAAACAAGCCCAAAGCGACGCCAGAGTGGGTCGTTAGCTCAGTTGGTAGAGCAGTTGACTTTTAATCAATTGGTCGCAGGTT
>NZ_JBEAHS010000049.1:0-63998 GCF_040062505.1 Klebsiella sp. JN_Kp127 | reverse complement strand
CTGCTGTCATCGCCCGGTGGCGCTGCGCTTACCGGGCCTACGAGGTATGAGCCTGTGAGAGGACCCCGCAGGCGGGTAAGGCGCAGCCGCCACCCGGCAATAGGACGGGCATGGTGCCTGAAAGCGTGCCCGGCGGCGCCCCTTTATTCCTGATGGCGGGTGATGTTGAGGATCTTCGCGCTGGCGCCGACCGGGAAGTTGCTGAGGGCGCCGAAGTCGCTGCCCTGATAGCCCATGATCTTGCCGTCGGTGCGCATTTGCTGAAGATCGATCAGGATCACCCCCAGCGTCGGAATGATTTTCTCGCGCCAGACAAACAGATAGAGATCCTCCGCCACCAGCACATAGTGGCAGCGGTCGACATCCGCCAGCCCCTTTTCCACGCCGTCCAGACACTGCCAGGTGTAAAAATTATCGTTGAGATAGATGTGCTCATAGCGCTCGGTCGGGCTGTAGGTGTACTGATTGCGCATGCCGACCAGCGCAGGAGTAAAGCCCGGCAGCGGCCCCGGCTGCGCATCCAGGCGGGCGAAGACAAAGCGCGCTTCTACCGCGGTCAGCGGCAGGCCTCGCTCCACCCGGCTGAAGGCGTCCAGCCGCGCGGCGGCTTCGTCCGGCAGCTGGCCATAGACCAGGGTAGCGTTGCGCTGCGTCAGGTTACATACCGCGCTGATGCTGGCGTTATCCCGCTCCGGGTCAAGGAAGTCGATAAACAGAATATCCGGGCGCAGGGCGGTCGCCCGCCAGGGGGCGCGCGTGCCGTTCCAGCTTAGCGTCTGCTCATCTTCGATGATCAGCTGCTGCGGCTCGCTCCCGGCGACATAAAAGGTAAAGCGCTCGCCTGCGGGCAGGCTGGCGGTGGCGAGTACATTACCGTGTGGCGCAAAACCATCGGCCAGCGCGCCGACCTGGATAAATACGGCTTCTGAAGTCATAGGGGCTCCTGAACAGAGTAGGGCGTTAGGCAAACGCCAGAGTGGGAACATCGACGATACTGGCGCCGCCGTCGGCGACCAGCGTAGCGCCGCTGATGATGGCGGCCTGCGGCGAACAGAGAAACTGACAGACCTCGGCTATCTCCTCGGGGCTGGCGGGTCGGCGCAGCGGAACGTCGCGACAGACCCGCTGATACGCCTCAGTCAGCGACAACCCTTCCGCCTGCATCAGCGGGAGCATCTCTTCATCCGCCATCGGCGTGGTGACCCAGCCGGGGCAGACGGCGTTGGCGCGCACCCCCTGCGGGCCGTAATCGCGGGCGACGGAGCGCATCAGGCCGATTAAGGCGTGTTTGGCGGTGACGTAGCCGCAGGCCTGCGGACCGGCGGCCAGCGAGGCGATGGAGGCGACAAACAGCACGTTGCCGCGGCGGGCAATCAGCGAGGGCAGGCAGGCGCGAACGCTGGCGAAGGCGCTGGTGAGATTGCCGTCCAGCGCCTCGCGCCACTGGCGGTCGCTGGTATCGGCGGCGGGGCTGTTGCCCATCCCGCCGGCGCTGCAGATGAGGACATCAATACCGCCGGCCTGGTCGAGAATGGCCGGCAGCAGCCGCTGGCGCCACGCCTCGCCGTCGGCGGCATCGCCCATCAGCGCCGTGGCGCCGGTCTCATCGGCGACCGCCCGCAATGGCGCCTCGCGCCGTCCGGTAATAAACACCCGGTCGCCCGCGGCGCGCATCAGCCGCGCGCAGGCGGCGCCAATTCCGGTTCCGCCGCCGGTGATCACCACGACTCTCGCCATTCGCTCTCTCCTGTAATGGGGTTTCCGGTTACCTTAAAAAGCGCGCCAGCTCCCGGCTATCGCCCGGAAGAACGATAGCCGGGTCGGTTAATGGAGCTCGCTCACCGGGATCGCCTGCGGCGCCGGAACCGGCTTCATGGTGGCGGGGTCGACCGCCAGATAGCGTCCGGTCTTGCTGTCGATGCCGACGTAATCGATCATTTTGCCCTGCGCCCGGGTGACCATGGTGCGTCTGGCGAACGCCTCGTAGGCTTCGCTCATCGCTTTGACCCGATCGGGGTGTTGGGCCGCGACGTCATGAGTTTCCAGCGGATCGTCGTGCAGATTAAACAGCTGCCACGGCGCGTCGCCGGCGGTGAAGCCCCGCGGCACCAGCCGCCGCAACTTCCATTCGCCATCGACCCACGCCGCCTGATGATGCAGCTCGACGCCGTAGTTTCCGCGCGGCGGCTGCTGCACTTCGCCGGTGAGATAGCGCTTAAAGCTGACGCCGATCATCGGCAACACCGGCTTCTTCGCCAGCGATTTGTTCGGGTCGATACCGGCGAATTCATACAGGGTCGGCGCCACGTCATACACCGCCATCGTCGAGGCGTCGATTTTACCGTGGCGGGTAATCCCGGGGCCGGCGATCATAAAGTCGGTGTTAATGCCGCCCTGAGCGCTGGTGGTTTTGTGATAGTTGGCGTAAGGGGCGTTGCTGACGTTGGCCCAGTGCGGGCCGTAGGAGACAAACGAGCCTTTGCGGCCAACGTTGTCATAGCTGTTGTCAAACTGCTTCCAGAATTCCGGGGTGGATTCGTAGTAGAAGCCCTGCGCCGGGTTGGCGCCGTTGTCGGTTAAGAACACCAGCAGGGTGTTTTTATCGCGACCGGTTTGCTTCAGCGTTTCCATCAGGGTGCCGATCTGCGCGTCCATATTGGCGATCATCGCCGCGTAGACCTGCATCACTTTCGCGGTATATTTCTGCTGCTCCGGGGTCAGCGCGTCCCACTCTTTATCCAGCTCAAGGTGCGGGAGCGGGGTGTTGTCATGGATAATCCCCAGCGCTTTCAGGCGGGCGATACGCTGGCGATAGACCTCGGCGTAGCCCTGCTCATACTGGCCTTTGAAGCGCTTGATCCATTCGTCAGGCGCCTGCAGCGGGTCGTGCGGGGCGGTAAAGGCCAGCCAGGCGAAGACCGGTTGTTCCTGCGGCGTGTCTTTAATCCAGCTGTTCATCTGCCGGGCGTAGGCCTCGCTGGAGTAGAAATCGTCCGGCAGGGAGACGCGCTCGCCGTCGCGGGTGTAGTAGGTGTGAAACGCTTCAACGGTACCCAGCGGAATAGCGTCGTTAAAATGGCTGGTGCCGCCGCCCATAAAGGCGAAAGCGTGGTTAAAGCCGCGGTCCTTCGGCGTGGCGCCGGGAACAAAACCAAGGTGCCACTTGCCGGCCATCAGAGTGTTATACCCCGCGTCTTTAAAGCGCTCGGCCATGGTGGTGACGCGGTCGGTCAGCCGCAGCTCGTAGCCCTCCTTGCCAATAGTGCTGTCATACCACCACATGCCGCCCATCCCGGCCTGCTGGTTGCTGTTGCCGGTGAGCAGCATGGAGCGCGCCGGGGCCGACATCGGCGAGGTGTAATACTGGCTCATGCGCATCCCCTGCTCGGCCATCGCCTGCAGGTTGGGGGTGGGGATCTCGCCGCCGAAGGGGCTAATGTCCGAGTAGCCCATATCATCGGCGATAATGACGATGACGTTCGGACGCTCCTGCTGCGCGGCGTGCGCGCCGCCGGCGAGGATGACACTGACCGCCGCGGCCATGGCTGTTTTATTCACAACGGATTCTCCTGTTTCAAAGGGATAGCTTCAGAGCAACGGGCTACGCCGGATGCGCGGCCCCGACAAACGCGGCCCGCCAGGCTTGCAGTCCTTGAAGGTCGCGGGAAAAGGGGCGCACGGGCGCAAGAATTTCGCTAAAGAAGCGGTAGTAGCCGCCGCAGAGGCGGTTGTTGCCCGCGGCGTTGAGATGCGCCGGACAGCCGCCCTGGCAGACCATTTTGACCGCGCAGGTCTGGCATTCGCGGCGCAGGCTTTTCTGCTGACCGAAAGGCAGTTGCACCGAGGCGTCGACCGCGGCGGCGAGCGTCTGCTCATCGAGGCGGCCCAGCCGATGTTCGGCGTTGATCAGATGATCGCAGGCGTAGAGCTCTCCGTCGGGCTCCATCACCAGATTGCTGCCGCAGCGGGCGCTGTGCACGCAGCTGCCGCTGGTGTGGGTGAAGTACTGCGCCCACGCCTGCTCGATATTGATGACGAACACCCGCCCCTTGTCGCAGCGCTTCTGCCACTGCCGCCAGATGCCGACCATAAAACGCCCCCAGTTATCGGCGCTCAGCTGATAGCCCTCGCGCAGCGCTGCGCCTTCGCTCATCAGCGGCTGAAACTGCAGATAGCGCGCGCCGAGGCTGACCACCCGGTCATAAATCGCCGCCGCGTGCGCCGCCATCTCGTTATGCACCACCACCAGCAGGTTAAACTCCACCTGATGCTGGTGGAGAAGGTCGATGCCGCGCAGCGCCGCCGGCCAGGTGGCCCGGCCGCGTTTATCCGGACGATGCTGGTCCTGTAGCGCTTCGCTGCCTTCGAGGCTCAAGCCGATAATAAAGCGATGCTCGCGAAACAGCCGGCACCAGGCGTCGTTGATCAGCGTGCCGTTGGTCTGCAGGCTGTTGCTGATGGTGACGCCGTCGGGGGCATAACGTGCCTGCAGGGCGAGCGCTTTTTTGTAGAAGCTCAGGCCAGCCAGCAGCGGCTCACCACCCTGCCAGACAAAGTTGATTTCCCGCGCGCCGGCGGGCTGGGCGGCGATATAGCGGCGGATAAACTGCTCCAGCCGCGCCTCGTCCATCTTGTTGACCGGCGTTTCATCCTGTGGGTAATAGCAGTAGCGGCAGGCGAGATTGCAGGCGGGGCCAATCGGCTTCATCAGAATATGAAACGGCACCGGCGAGCGCGGCTCAGCGGCCAGCGGAATTTGCTGCTGGCGCAGGGCGGCGATATTCAGCATCGGCTTATCCTCGGTTAATGACCGGCGCTGTTGATATTATTTTGGCAACAGCGGGTCAGGCGTAATCACATGATTAAGCCGCGGCGAAAATTAATTGCATCCTGTTAGAGGTATAAGTGAAAAAAAACAGAAATCCATCGTTCTTAAGGATGAGAGAGACGCGTCCGGGATAGGGTTTTTTTATCACCAGGGGCCTGTCCGCCGGGTGTTAATCTTTTTTGTTTATGTTTTAACGCCGCTATCGTAAAGCATGGCGGGTGTGTTTTTTAAATGCTTTATATAACAATGGATTGCTGAAAATTTTGTAACGGCTATCACACTGTTAATATGTTAATGATTGTGTTACTTAAATGTGAAATGTATGCTTCAATAATCGGTAGTCATTCATGTGTCATGTACCAGCACCTCGACGGGGAGGCCCTATCATGTCTGCTTTGTTAAAAGCCAGCCGTAATGATGCGATAATAGCCCGTTGTTTACAGACTATTTCCCAGTTAATTCCACTGTCTTCGGCGGTATTTTATCGAGTAAATAATCGGTTAAAACCCGAAAACTATATATTGCATAATATTTCTGATAATACGCACCAACAATATCTGGAAAACTTCCAGCCGCTGGATCCGTTGCTGCCGTCGCGCTTTAGCCACCAGAACACCACCATGGCGGCGATGACGCCGCGGCTCTGCGACCGCAACCGGCATTATTATCATGAATTTATGTTGCCGAATAATGTGCGCGACATGACCGAGATCTTTATTCGCCGCGAGCGGCGGATCGTCGCCGGTATCTCGCTGATGCGCGACGTGCCTTTCTCCAGCGAAGAGCGTCATCGGGCCCAGGCGGTGCTGCCGCTGGTGGAGCTGGCGATCCGCGACTGCCTGCAGGACGAAGATGACCTGCCCGCCATCCTGACGGCCAAAGAGCGGGAAATCGTCGGCATGGTGCGCGAAGGGGCCAGCAATAAGCTGATTGCCCGCCGGCTGGATATCTCGCTCTCGACGGTGAAAACGCACCTGCGCAATATTTTCGCCAAGACCGAAGTGGTCAATCGTACTGAACTCGTTTCCCGAACCTGGATGCCGGCCGCTCAGCGTACGCTGCATCTGTGATCTGACTATCGCATCCCGCGCGCGCCGTGGCAGCACGGCGTTTTCCTGATGCCTGTGGGTATCACTCCCTGGAGACCCCTCCGGGGGGAGGCTTTTTTGACCGGAGCACGCCCTACGATGTCGAGTACCCCTCTCACTGAACATGCGCTTTCCCGGCCCGCCGGGCTGGTCGTGTCCCTGCGTTTGCTGGCGGCGATTGTGATTTTCGCCGCTATTGCGCCGGGTATTCTGATGACCGCGCCGGCGGTGGCGGCGCAGCTGGCCAGCGAATGGCAGCTAAAACCCGGCCAGATCGGCTGGTTGTTCTCGGCGGAACTGGGGGCGATGAGCCTGGCGACGCTGCCGGCGTGGTGGTGGATGAGTCGCCTCGACTGGCGGCGGGTCGCCCTGACGGCCGGGGTCGTGTTTCTGACAGCCAATCTCGCCTCGGCGGCGGTGACCCAGTATGAGACGCTGCTGGCGGTGCGCTTTCTCGCCTCGCTGGCGGGCGGCACGCTGATGATTCTGTGCATCAGCTGCGCGGCGGGAACCTCGAACCCGTCGCGAGTCTATGCCTTCTGGGTGCTTGGGCAACTGCTGCTGGGGATGCTTGGCCTGCTGGTGCTGCCCGGGCTGTTTGCCAGCTTTGGCCTCAAGGTGGTCTATCTGATCCTCGCCGCCATTATGCTCTGCTGCCTGCCGCTGGTGTCGGCTTTCCCGCCGCGCTTTCAACCGTTGTCCGTCTCGCGCCAGCAGCCGCCGACGGCGCTGTGGCGTCAGGCGCTGGCGGTCCTCGCGGTGCTGACCTTCTATATCAGCCTTAGCGCGGTGTGGACTTTTATCGGCACCCTCGGCGCGGCGGCGGGCCTGAGCCCGACGCAGGTCGGCCTGGTGCTGGCGGCGGCGACGGTGTGCGGCATTATCGGCGCGGGGGGCGCGGCCCTGCGCGGCACCCGGCGGGCCGATCGTTTGCCGGTGTGGCTGGGCTACGGCCTGCTGATCGTCAGCGTCGGGCTGCTGATCGGCCAGCCGCTGCTGGCGCGCTACGCCATCGCGGCGCTGCTGTTTAAGTTCACCTGGACCTTCGTGCTGCCCTTTATTCTCGCCCGCGTCGCCGGGCTCGATAACAACGGCCGGCTGATGAACAGCATTAATCTGGTGATCGGCGGCGGCATGGCGGCCGGTCCGGCATTAGCCGGGGCTTTACTGCAGCATTTTGCCAGCGCCGATCCGCTGCTGCTGGCGGCAGGGGGCTGCGCGCTGCTGTCACTGATTTTGATTGCGGCGGCGTCGGCCGCCGGCAAAGGCTTAGCCAACGGGAGGATAGAGTGAAAAGAAAAACCGGTTTCTTCTTTGATGAACGTTGTTTCTGGCACAGTACCGGTCTGCACGCGGTGACGCTGCCGGTGGGCGGGTGGGTGCAACCGCCTGCCGGCGGCGGTCATGCCGAATCGCCGGAGACCAAACGGCGGATGAAAAACCTGATGGACGTCTCCGGGCTGACGCCGCAGCTGGCGCTGCGCAGCGCGGCGCCGGCAAGCCTTGCGGACCTGCGGCGGATCCATCCCGACAGCTATCTTGAGCGCTTCAAGGCGATAAGCGATAACGGCGGCGGCATGCTGGGCAAGGAGGCGCCGTTGGGGCCGGGCAGTTATGAAATCGCCTGTCTCTCCGCCGGACTGGCCTGCGCGGCGGTGGAAGCGGTGCTGAAGGGCGAGCTGGATAATGCCTATTCGCTGTCGCGACCGCCCGGACACCACTGCCTGCCGGACCAGTCGATGGGCTTCTGTTTCCTCGCCAATATTCCGATTGCCGTCGAGCGGGCGAAAGCGCTGCTGGGGCTCGGCAAGGTGGCGATCATTGACTGGGACGTTCATCACGGCAACGGCACCCAGCATATCTACCTGCAGCGCGACGACGTGCTGACCATCTCCTTGCATCAGGACGGTTGCTTCCCACCCGGTTATGCCGGTGAGGACGATCGCGGCGCTGGCGCGGGCGAAGGTTACAACATCAATATTCCGCTGCTGGCCGGGGCGGGGGACGATAGCTGGCGCTATGCGCTGGAAACCATCGTTATTCCGGCGCTGGCGCGTTTTGAGCCGGAGCTGATTATTATCGCCTGCGGCTATGATGCCAACGCCATGGACCCGCTGGCGCGGATGCAGCTGCACAGCGACAGCTTCCGGGCGATGACCGGGCTGGTGCAGCAGGCGGCGGATCGTCTGTGCGGCGGGAAACTGGTGATGGTGCACGAGGGCGGCTACGCCGAATCCTACGTGCCGTTCTGCGGCCTGGCGGTGATGGAAGCCCTGAGCGGCATTCGCACCGCGGTCCAGGATCCGCTGCTGGACTTTATTCAGCAGCAGCAGCCGCGGGCGGAGTTTGCGCAGTTCCAGAGGCAGGCCATCGATCGGCTGGCGCAACGGTTTGGCCTGCAGTAAACCGGCTCAGCTTCCCCGCTGTGATGGCGGGGAAGAAAATGCTTTCTCATCTACGATTTCACCGCGCATCCACTGACTGACTGCCTGATCGATCATCGCCAGCACGCTGAGCAGCAGCATCCGCTGCTGCGCTTCCAGCCGCAGATAGCGGCGCAGCGGCGGCATTTTACAGACCACTTCGCTGGCGGCCCAGGGTTCAATACTGCAGCGCCAGCCGTTACCGTCAAAGGTCAACGAAAAGCGGCGGTAGTCCAGCTCGCTTAGGGTCTGCTGGAGATTAGGAAACCCGTTGAGATAGCCGGCGAGTTCCTCGCTGCCTTTGCCGCCGATAAAGCGGATCGGCTGGCGTTTCCACCAGCCGGATTGATGGGCGCGAATGTGACCGCGCACGGGCCGGGTGACCGGCCCTGCGACGACAAATTCGCAGCTGTGAATGCTGGCCATAAACAGCCGCTTCTGACGCACGCTGAAGGTGACGGCGGTGGCGTCGTTCAATCGCAGCAGCGCGCTGCGCTCGCTCAGCTTTTCGCAGGGCCAGCCGGCCAGATCGCGCTGCACCGCGTTCATTAACGGCGTCTCAAACCAGGGGACGGAGGACATCTGGCGTCATCTCCCCGCGGGTCTGTTTTTCGTAGTTGCTGATGGCGCGGTCGACCACCTCTTCCACCACCAGCGGCTTGAACGGATTGACGCGCTGTACGCACACCGTCCAGAACAGGGCGTAGGCGGCGGTCAGGCCGAGCATAATGCCGAACGGCACCAGCACCTGGCGGCTGTCCATCCCCGGCGGGGTGATATTGACGATAGCGATGATAATTCCGACGCTGGAGATAATCTGCGGCAGCGGGAACCACGGCGAGCGGTAGGCGCGCGGCAGGTCCGGGCGGCGAATGCGCAGCATCACCACCGACAGAGTAACCAGCAGATAGGCGACGCCCCAGGCGCAGACCGCGG
This sequence comes from Klebsiella sp. JN_Kp127, assembly GCF_040062505.1. NCBI lineage: Bacteria > Pseudomonadati > Pseudomonadota > Gammaproteobacteria > Enterobacterales > Enterobacteriaceae > Klebsiella > Klebsiella sp. JN_Kp127. The sequence goes on along the minus strand of NZ_JBEAHS010000049.1, from coordinate 54,723 downwards.
CGAGGATCAGCGGCACAATGCGGTCCAGATCGCCGTTCAGATACCAGGCGTGCAGGCAGGGGATCGCCACCCCGATGGCGATGGCGATCACCGGCGTTTTAAAGCGCGGATGCAGCCAGGTCAGGAAGCGGGGCAGCGCGCCGTCCAGCGCCATACCGTAAATAATGCGCGGTACCGCGGCCATCAGCGTATTGATGGTGGCGCAGCCCGCCAGCAGCAGCCCAACCCCCAGCCAGTACTGGCCGGCGTGGCCCATCACCCGCTCGGCGAAGGCCGGGATCGCCATCGGCGTATCCAGCAGATGGACGTTGTTGGCCGCGTCGAGCACGGTGTTCTCCACCTGGCGGTTGATCGCCGCCCCGTAGATAAACATGCAGCTGGCGACCCCCAGCAGGCCCAGCGCCATCGCTCGCGGAATGGTACGGTGAGCCTGTTTGATCTCCGGCGCCATCGGCGTCACCAGTTCGCAACCGACGAACATAAACATCGCCATGCCGATATAGCCGAACAGGCCATGGATATCGCTGACGTTCAGCGGCGTGCCGAACCAGCCGGAAAGGTGGGTGACCGGCGCCATAAAAATGCCGCACAGGCCGAAAATGGTCAGCGTGGTCCACATGCCGAAGGTCAGCACCACTTCGACCTTGCCGAAGATTTCCACGCCGATGGCGTTCAGCAGGCCGAAAACCACCACCATGCCGACGCCCACCATCCAGGTGTTCTGGTGAGCGGCCATCTGGGCGTTGATCGATTCGAAGTTCACCAGCGCCATAATGCCGGCCAGGATCGTCTCCGCCGTCCCGGCGAAAATATGCACGATCAGATAGGCGCATAGCGCGCCGGTGATGGCGAAGAAGCGTCCCATGCCGCAGGAGATATAGTCGTACACCGAACCGGTGGTAGGAATGAGCGTCGCCGCCTCGGCAAAGGTGGTGACCTGCGCCTGCATCATAATAAAGGCCAGCAGCACCGCCAGCGCGAAGGTATCACCGCCCATGCCGAAGCCGCTGGTGACCGTCAGGATCACCGGGCTGGCCATAATCAGCCCGACGGAGCTGGCGAGAGTGGTCGGGAAGCCGACGACCCCGCGCTCAAGATGGCTGGCAAGTCTGTTACTAAACATAGTCAACCTCTGCACAATAGTGGGGGAGGGCAGGGAATAGCCAGCGCCACTCCCGGATAGTCATAATTTAGGCGGGCATCCTGCTCAACGAATATCGTCCGGAAGGTGGAGGGCGGCGCATGATTCTGTGACGCCGTCGATGAATGTGAGGTTGGAAAAACAACATGACCCCGAAAACAGGGGCCATCCGTCTTGCTACATTGCGCCTGTTTCTGCCGGGTGGCGGCTGGCGCCTGACCCGGCCTGGCGACGGCATTCGTCCCCCCGGCCCGGGCAAGCGCAGTGCCGCCGGGCATGATCAGCGCATTAGCGCGTCTCGACGTTCGCCAGGTAGTGCTTCACAAAGCGCGGCGTCAGGATTTTCCACTCCACTTCGGTACCCTGTTTAACAAACCAGCTGTCGCCCGGCGCAAAGCGCTGCGGCTCGCCGCCGGCGACGGTCAGCTCCACTTCGCCTTCCAGCACGGTGGCGTGTTCGGTAAACGGATAGGTCATGGTAAAGCTCCCCTCAGTGGACGAAAACAGTCCGCAGGTAAAGGCATCCTGCGGCTCGCCGTAGATCATCGCCCCGGCCACCTGCGGGTCGCCGGCGGTCGGCGTCGCGCCGAGCAGGCTGACGCTGCCGATCGGCTGCAGGTCGGGCACCGGGTGTTTAAGTTTAAAAGCGTGCATAGCGTTCTCCTGGTTAACTCCGGCCTTTCCAGAAACCGGCGGTTTGATGCATCAGTTTTCCGGCTGTGACTAATAGCAAGCGCAGGCTGTCACGGCCGTGGATGGTCGCGTGGGGGATGCTGCTCAGCAGACGATAGCGGTCGGAACCGCCGTTGATCCCTTCGGCGAGGATTTTGCACACGATGTGCGACGGGGTGACGCCGAAGCCGGAGTACCCCTGGACGTAAAAGACGTTGTTGTGATCGCGTAGGGTACCGATCTGCGGGAACAGATTGGCGCTACAGGCCATCGGCCCGCCCCAGGCGAAATCGATCTTCACATCCTTCAAATAGGGGAAGACCTCCGCCAGCAGGGTGCGGTTCCAGGCGGCGAAATCGTTCGGCGTATACTCCACAAAACGGGTGGCGCTGCCGAACAGCAGGCGGTTTTCCCGGGTGACGCGGTAGTAGTTAATCACCGGGCGAATATCGCTGAAGGCGCCGCGCAGCGGGCTGATGCGCTCGATCAGTTCATCGGAGAGCGGCTCGGTCGATACCTGGTAGGAGTAGGTGACCAGCGTTTTGTTGTAGATCTCCGGCTCCATATTGTTGAGGAAGCTGTCGCAGGCCCACAGCAGTTTGGCGGCTTTGACGCTGCCCATCGCGGTCCGTACCCGCACCTGTTTGCCGTAATTCACCTCCACCACCGGCGAGGATTCGAAGATCTTCACCCCCAGCGAATGGGCGGCCTGCGCCGAGCCGAGGAGCATATTGAGCGAATGGATCTGCCCGCCGCCCATATGTTTCAGCGCGCCGCAGTAGACCTCGGAGCCGACCACCTGCTGCACCTCTTTCCCGGTATACAGTTCGATATCTTCATCCGGGGTGGCGGCCTTAAACTCTTTCTCCCACTGGCGCAGCGTTTTGAGCTGCCGCTGGTTATAGGCGAGGTAGCCGTAGCCGGGGACGAAATCGGCGTCGATGTTGTATTTGCGGATGCGCTCGCGAATGATGCCTGCGCCGAGGTTGGCGATTTTAAACAGCGTCTCCAGCCCCTCTTTGCCGACGTGCTTTTTTACCGCTTCGATATCGTGACCGATACCGGCCATCACCTGGCCGCCGTTGCGCCCGGTGCCGCCGTAGCCGAGATGGCGCGCTTCCAGCACCACCACGTTGGTGATGCCCTGTTCCGCCAGCTCAAGGGCGGTGTTAATGCCGGAGAAGCCGCCGCCGATAATCACCACGTCGGCTTCAATATCTTCCCGCAGCGCCGGAAAATGGAGGTGGTATTTCTTCGTCGCGCCGTAGTAGTTCAGCGCATCGATTTTGATGTTCATCGCGTTACCCTGTGGTCTTGCCTCGCTCAAGTTCCTCATCACAGCACGCCGCGCGGGCGTTGAATATCGTCCGGAAGAATGACGTTCTTTAGAACGATGGGCGGCGGCGGGAAGCCGTGCTGTGATGGGCCAACGTTGCTGAAAAAACGGGTACTGACGATGAGCGAGATAACCTTACTGGCGGAAGTGACCGCCTTTTTACGCCAGCCGCACGGGCAGTTTATCGCCGGTGAGCGAGAGGCGGGCCGCGGCGCGCCGTTTGCGGTGATCAACCCGGCCACCGGGCGGGCGATCGCCGAGGTCACCGCGGCGGATAGCGACCAGGCGGACCGCGCGGTAGAGAGCGCCCGCCAGGCGTTTAGTCAGTGGCGCGAAATGCCGACGCTGGCGCGCGGAACCTTGCTGCTGAAGCTGGCGGATGCCCTGGCTGAGCATCGCGAAGCGCTGGCGCAGCTGGAAAGTCTCTGCTCCGGTAAGACCATCACGCTGGCGCGCATGTTAGAGCTGGATCAATCGGTCGCGTTCCTGCGCTACTTCGCCGGCTGGGCGGGAAAAGTGACCGGCGAAACGCTGGATGTGTCGCTGCCGTCGATGGCCGGGGAGAAATATACCGCCTTCACCCGCCGCCAGCCGCTGGGGGTGGTGGTGGGCATCGTGCCGTGGAACTTCTCCATTATGATTGCCGTCTGGAAGCTGGCGGCGGCCCTGGTCTGCGGCTGCACCATCGTCCTCAAGCCGAGCGAGTATACGCCGCTGACGCTGCTGCGCGTGGCGGAGCTGGCGAAAGCGGTGGGTATTCCGGACGGGGTGATTAACGTGGTCAACGGCGCCGGCGGCGAGATTGCTCAGCGGCTGATTACTCATCCGGCCTGCGCCAAGGTGAGCTTCACCGGCTCGGTGGCTACCGGCGAGAAAGTCCAGCAGTCGGCTGGCGCTTTCGGTAAACGGGTCACCCTTGAGCTGGGGGGCAAAAACGCCGCGCTGTTTCTTGACGACCTGACGCCGGAGGCGATGGTCAACGGCATTCTTGAAGCCGGCTACCTGAACCAGGGGCAGATTTGCGCCGCCGCGGAGCGCTTTTATCTGCCGCAGGGCAAACTGGATGCGGTGCTGGCGCTGCTGAAAGAAAGACTCAGCGCCTTCGCGCCGGGATCGCCGCTGGATGAGCGCACGCTGATGGGGCCGCTGGCCAACCGCCAGCAGCATGAAAAAGTATTGCGGCTCATTCAGACCGCACGCGACGAGGGCGATACCATCGTCTGCGGCGGCGAAGCCCTGCCGGGGGAGGGCTATTTCCTGCAGCCGACGGCGGTCAAAGTGCGCAGTGAAGAGAGCACCCTGATGCGCGAGGAGACCTTCGGCCCGGTGTGCAGCTTTATCGGCTATCACAGTGAAGACGAGGCGCTGGCGCGGATGAATGCCTCGCCGTATGGCCTGGCGGCCAGCGTCTGGTCGGATAATATTCGCCTGGCGCTGCGCTACTCGGAGGCGATAGACGCCGGCATCGTGTGGGTCAATATGCATACCTTCCTCGACCCGGCGGTGCCGTTCGGCGGCATGAAGGGCTCGGGCATCGGTCGCGAATTCGGCAGCGCGTTTATCGATGACTACACGGAGCTGAAGTCGGTGATGGTGCGATATTAAGTTTTCCTGACCGGGATACAGGCGTCTGCGTAGGGCCGGTAAGCTCAGCGCCAGCGGGCAAAGAGAGCGGGTAGTCAGCCGCGTATGTGCCGGACGACGACGCCTTGCCCGGCCTGGGATCGTGCAAGCGTGGGGGGGAATCTAGCCGCCACCATAGCCCCACGCAACTTGCGACAATCCCCCCTAAGTGATAAAAGGTGCCCCTTCGCAAAAACACACAGGGGAACGACGTGAAAGACGCGTCAACGTCGTCGGATGCCGTAGAAGAGAGCGGCCCGACGCTTCATCGCGGTTTACAGAACCGACACATTCAACTTATCGCCCTTGGCGGCGCGATTGGCACCGGCCTGTTTCTCGGCATTGGTCCGGCGATTCAAATGGCTGGCCCGGCGGTCTTGCTGGGCTACGCGGTGGCCGGGATTGTCGCTTTTCTGATCATGCGCCAGCTGGGCGAGATGGTGGTGGAAGAGCCGGTATCCGGCTCCTTTGCCCACTTTGCCTACAAATACTGGGGCCCGTTCGCCGGCTTCCTGTCCGGCTGGAACTACTGGGTGATGTTCGTGCTGGTGGGAATGGCGGAGCTGACCGCCGCCGGGATCTACATGCAGTACTGGCTGCCCGACGTTCCGACCTGGATCTGGGCGGCGGCCTTCTTCCTCATTATTAACGCCGTCAACCTGGTCAACGTGCGCCTGTATGGCGAAGCGGAGTTCTGGTTCGCGCTGATAAAAGTGCTGGCGATTATCGGCATGATTGCCTTTGGCCTGTGGATGCTGTTTGGCGGCCACGGCGGCAGCAAGGCGGGTTTCGACAACCTGTGGAAGCACGGCGGTTTCTTCGCCACCGGCTGGCACGGTCTTATCCTGTCGCTGGCGGTGATCATGTTCTCCTTCGGCGGGCTGGAGCTTATCGGCATCACCGCCGCGGAAGCGCAAAATCCGGAAAAGAGCATTCCGAAAGCGGTCAACCAGGTGGTTTATCGTATCCTGCTGTTCTATATCGGTTCGCTGGTGGTGCTGCTGGCGCTCTACCCGTGGGTGGAGATCAAATCCGACAGCAGCCCGTTTGTGATGATTTTCCATCATCTCGACAGCAACCTGGTGGCGTCCGCGCTGAACTTCGTCATTCTGGTGGCTTCGCTGTCGGTGTATAACAGCGGCGTGTACTCCAACAGCCGGATGCTGTTCGGCCTGTCGGTGCAGGGCAATGCGCCGACCTTCCTCGCCCGCGTCAGCAAGCGCGGCGTACCGGTGAACTCTCTGCTGCTCTCGGGGATTATCACCTCGCTGGTGGTGGTGCTGAACTACCTGCTGCCGCATGAAGCGCTGGGACTGCTGATGGCCCTGGTGGTGGCGACGCTGCTGCTGAACTGGATCATGATCTGTATGGCGCATCTGAAGTTCCGCGCCGCCCAGCGCCGCAAAGGGCGTGAGTCGAAGTTTAAAGCGCTGCTGGCGCCCGCCAGCAACTACTTCTGCATTGCTTTCCTTGGGCTGATTCTGGCGCTGATGTGCACGATCGACGGGATGCGCCTGTCGGCGATCCTGCTGCCGGTGTGGATCCTGTTCCTGTTTATCGCCTTCAAACTGCTGCGCCGCCCGGCGTAAGCGAGATGCCCCGCCGTCCGGCGGGGCTGCCTGCCTTTTTATTGTGATCCTCTTCGCAGGTGGCGCATTTGCCTGGCGATCTTCTTTTTGTAATCGATTACTTTTGTTTTGAGCGATTTTGTAATCGATTACTTTTCTGAGGGCGAGCAACATGGTCACAACAACAGAAGGTCGGGAAAGTGTCCGCGTGAGCCACCGTTTTCTGGTGCCGCGGCTGTCGTTAATGATGTTTATGCAGTTCTTTATCTGGGGCAGCTGGTCGGTGACCCTGGGGCTGGTCATGACCCGCTATGAGATGTCATTGCTGATCGGCGATGCGTTCTCCGCCGGGCCGATCGCCTCCATCCTGTCTCCCTTTGTGCTGGGGATGCTGGTGGATCGCTTTTTCGCCTCGCAGAAGGTGATGGCGGTGATGCACCTGGCCGGGGCGGCGATCCTGTGGTTTGTCCCCCAGGCGCTGGTGGCGCAGAACGGCGCGCTGCTGATTGGCCTGCTGTTCGGCTATACGCTGTGCTACATGCCGACCCTGGCGCTGAGCAACAATATCGCCTTCCACAGCCTGGCTAACGTCGATAAAACCTTCCCGGTGGTCCGCGTGTTCGGCACCATCGGCTGGATTATCGCCGGGATCTGCATCGGGGTGACCGGCATCTCTGACACCACCGGCATCTTCACCCTGGCGGCGCTCTGTTCGGTGGCGCTGGCGATCTACAGCCTGACGCTGCCCCACACCCCGGCGCCGGCCAAAGGCATGCCGGTTCAGTTTCGCGATCTGCTGTGCGCGGACGCCTTCGCGCTGCTGAAAACGCGCCATTTCCTGATTTTCTCCCTCTGCGCCACCTTAATTTCCGTGCCGTTAGGTACCTATTACGCCTATACCGCGTCGTATCTGGCGGATGCCGGCGTTAAGGATGTCAGCACCGCGATGTCCTTCGGCCAGATGTCAGAGATCGTCTTTATGCTGGTGATCCCGCTGCTGTTCCGTCGCCTCGGGGTGAAATACATGCTGCTTATCGGCATGGCGGCGTGGTTTGTGCGCTATGCCTTTTTCGCCCTCGGCGTCAGCGAAGAGGGGCGCTTCCTGCTCTATCTCGGCATTTTGCTGCATGGCGTGTGCTATGACTTTTTCTTTGTCGTCGGCTTTATCTATACCGACCGCGTGGCGGGCGAGAAGGTCAAAGGCCAGGCGCAGAGCATGATTGTGATGTTCACCTACGGGATCGGCATGCTGCTGGGTTCGCAGATCTCCGGCGCGCTGTATAACCATCTGGTGGCCGGGCAGAGCGTGCCGCAGGCCTGGGTGACCTTCTGGTGGATCCCGGCGGTGGCCGCTGCGGTTATCGCGCTGATTTTCCTTTTCTCTTTCCAGTACAACGAGAAAGAGCCGCACTAATTTTTCAGGAGGGGGTATGAAAACGATTAAGGGACCGGGCATTTTTCTGGCGCAGTTTATCGGCCCGCAGGCGCCGTTCAACACGCTGGAGGGGGTGGCGCAGTGGGCCGCCGGCCTGGGGTACAAGGCATTGCAGATCCCCTGCAACCACCCGGCGATTTTCGATGTCGAGCGGGCGGCGGCGAGCCAGACCTACTGCGACGAGGTCAGCGGTGTCCTGGCGGAGCATGGGCTGGCGATCAGCGAGCTGTCCACCCACCTTGAAGGACAGCTGGTGGCGGTGCATCCGGCGTATGACGCAGCGTTTGACGCCTTTGCTCCGGCGGCGCTGCATGGCGATCCGCAGGCGCGCCAGCGCTGGGCGGTGGAGAAGGTCAAGCAGGCGGCGGTGGCCTCCGGTCGCCTGGGGCTGAAGGCCCATGCGACCTTTTCCGGGGCGCTGGCATGGCCCTTTTTTTATCCATGGCCGCCGCATAATCAGCCGCTTCTGGATGAGGCCTTTGCCGAGCTGGCCCGGCGCTGGCGGCCGCTGCTGGACCTCTTCGACGAGCAGGGCGTTGATGTCTGCTATGAGATCCACCCTGGCGAAGACCTGCATGATGGCGTGACCTTTGAGCGTTTTCTCGCGCGGGTGGATAACCATCCGCGCTGCAATATGCTCTATGACCCGAGCCACCTGCATCTGCAGCAGATGGACTACCTGACCTATATCGATATCTATCATTCGCGAATTAAAGCGTTTCACGTCAAGGACGCCGAATTTCGCCGCAACGGGCGCAATGGCGTCTACGGCGGCTATCAGCCCTGGCAGCAGCGGGCTGGCCGTTTCCGCTCTCCCGGCGACGGGCAGATCGACTTCAAAGGGGTGTTCAGTAAGCTGACCGAATATGATTTTGACGGCTGGGCGGTGCTGGAGTGGGAGTGCTGCCTGAAGGACGCCGAGACCGGCGCGCGCGAGGGCAGCGAGTTTATTCGTCGCCATATCATTCCCGTTGCCGGGCGGGCCTTCGATGACTTTGCCGCCGGCGGGAGGGAATAATATGATTCAGGTCGCGATTATTGGGGCAGGGTTTATTGGTCCGGCGCATCTGGAGGCGCTGCGGCGGCTGGGGGATATCGAGGTGGTGGCGCTGTGCGACAGCAGCCTTGAGGCGGCGCAGCGCAAGGCGCGTGCGCTGAATATAGCCCATGCCTACGACAGCGTGGAGGCGCTGCTGGCCCATCCGGGGCTGCAGGTGGTGCATAACTGTACGCCGAACCATCTGCATGCCCAGATTAACCGGCAGATCCTCGCCGCCGGGCTGCACGTCTTCTCCGAAAAACCGCTGTGTATGACGGCGGAGGAGGCGCGGGAGCTGGTGACGCTTGCCGCCCGGGCCGGCGTGGTGCATGGCGTCAGCTTTGTCTATCGCCAGTTCGCCATGGTCCAGCAGGCGGCGGCGATGATCCGCCATGGCGATGTCGGCAGAATCTTCGCGGCGCACGGCGGCTATTTACAGGACTGGATGCTGCTGGAGACCGACTACAACTGGCGGGTTGATTCGGCGCAGGGCGGCGCGTCGCGGACGGTGGCCGACATCGGCTCCCACTGGTGCGATACCGTGCAGTTTATGACCGGTCGGCGGATTGTCGAGGTGATGGCGGATCTGTCTATCGTCTGGCCGACGCGTAAAGCGCCAGTGAATGGCAAAGCGACCTTCAGCGCCGTTCACGAGGCGCAGGGATATGAAACCCGGCCTGTCGATACCGAGGACTTTGGCTCGGTGCTGTTGCGTTTTGACGATGGCAGCAAAGGCAGCTTTATGGTCTCTCAGGTGAGCGCTGGGCGGAAAAACCGTCTGGCGGTGGAGATTAACGGCAGCCGCTGTTCTCTGGCCTGGGATCAGGAAGTGCCCCAGCGGCTGTGGATTGGCCACCGCGAGCAGCCGGATCGGCGGCTCAGCGACGACCCCAGCCTGCTGCGGCCGGAGATCGCTGACAGCGCCCATTACCCCGGCGGCCATATTGAGGGCTGGCCGGACGCCTTTAAGAATATGATGGGCCATTTTTATCAGGCGGTGCGCGCCGGGAAGATGCCGGAGGCCGGGGCCCGGCGCTTCGCCGCTTTCGACGACGGCGCCGATGTGATGTACATCATCGAGGCGATCGTCAAAAGCCATCAGCAGCAGCGCTGGGTGAGCGTCGAACGCTGAATTCTGGCGGGGCGCAGGACGCGCGCCGCCGGGTTATTTCACCCCAAGATAGCCGTCGAGATAGGCCCCGGAGAGCTCATTGCCGAACAGGACGGCATCTTTATTTTCCATTGCATTATCCCATTTGTCGCTGGCGTTGCCGGTAAAGGCGTGCTCGGTGCGGGTGCCCTGCGCCGCCTGCTGTTTGATGGCCTCGGCGGTGCGGCGGGCGTCGCTTTCGCTCATGCCAGCGGCTTTATCCTGCTGGCCGCGGGCGTACATCGCCGTGAAGGTCGGCAGGTTTAAACGGTAATTTTCCTGACGGTTGACGGTGAAGTTGCCGCCGACAAAATCGGAGCGGTGGGCGACGAACGCATAGGCGTGGCGTTCCGGTGACGATTTTGACGAGGTGCAGCCGGTGATCGTTACCAGGGCACAGCTGAGGGCGAGAATCGCGGTGGAGAGCCTCATGGGGATATCATCCTTAATCATAAAAGCACAAATGGGGCGCAGGCGGTCTGTTGCGCCTCCTGCGCTTATAAGCATATGAAACGGCAAAAGGATGCGCGTTAACGGGGCGGGAGAGAAGCCCTGATTATTAATAGTTTCCCGAGACACCGTCTTACTGAGTCGCGCTTGCGCGCCAGGCTGGCAGGCCAACCAGAGGTCATTTATGATAGCCTGCAGGATCCACCTCTATCGCAGGAAGTGCAGGGTTTATGTCTATTCAGAAAATTGCTCGTCTGGCCGGCGTTTCGGTGGCCACGGTGTCGCGGGTGCTGAACAACAGCGATACGGTAAAAGCCAAAAACCGTGAGCGCGTGCTGCAGGCGATCAAAGAGAGCAACTATCAGCCGAACCTGCTGGCGCGACAGCTGCGAACCGCCCGCAGCAATATGATCCTGGTGATGGTCTCCAATATCGCTAACCCCTTTTGCGCCGAGGTGGTGAAAGGGATAGAAGAAGAGGCGGAAAAGAACGGCTACCGCATTCTGCTGTGTAACTCCGGGTCGGATCTGGCCCGCTCGACCTCCGGCCTGCAGCTGCTCTCCGGCAAAATGGTCGATGGCATTATCACCATGAACGCGCTCTCCAGCCTGCCGGAACTGACCACCATGATTGGCGATGCGCCCTGGGTACAGTGTGCGGAGTATGCCGACACCGGCAGCATCTCCTGCGTCGGGATTAACGACGTCGAGGCGGCCCAGGGGGCGGTGTCCCGGCTGGCCGACGGCGGCCGCCGGCGCATCGCGCTCATTAATCACGACCTCAGCTATCGCTACGCTCGTCTGCGCGAGCGCGGCTATAAAAGCGTGCTGCACGTGCACGGTCTGGCGTATCAGCAGGTAACCTACGCGCAGGATCTTAGCGCGGCGGCCGGTAAACGGGCGATGGAGCAGTTGCTGTCGCAAGACGAGAAGCCCGACGCGGTATTTGCCGTATCGGACTCCCTTGCCGCCGGGGCGCTGCGGGCGATTGACCAGGCCGGGCTGCGGGTGCCGGAGGATATCGCGGTGATCGGCTTCGACGGCACCGAGCTGGCGGAAGTGGTCTCCCCGCAGCTGACCACCGTTGAACAGCCCTCCCGGGCGATCGGCCGCACGGCGGTGGATCTGTTAATGAAACGCATCGACGATCCCGACGCCGCCGTCGAGCGGGTGATGATGGACTGGCGCGTGATCGCCCGCGCCAGCGCCTGAGGTTAGCGGGAGAAGGCCCCCGCCAGCGCGCGAATGTCGTTGCCGGTGGGCGTTTGATGAATGCGTAAGCCAAACTCCTCCACCACGGCGAAGACATGGTCGAAAATATCCGCCTGGATCCCCTCATATTCCGCCCACACCACGGTGTTGGTGAAGCAGTAGATCTCGATCGGCAAGCCGTTGGCATCCGGCGCCAGCTGGCGCACCATCAGGGTCATATCCTGGCGGATGCGCGGATGATGACGTAAATACTCCTGCAGATAGGCGCGGAAGGTGCCGACATTGGTCATTCGGCGCTCGTTGAGGACCGATTGCTCCCCGGCATACTGCTGGTTCCAGGCGCTAATCTCCTCGTGGCGCGAATCCATATAGGGTTTAAGCAACTTCGCCCGGATCAAGCGCTGCTGCTCCTGTTCATCGAGGAAATGAATGCTGGTGGTGTCGATGTTGAGGCTGCGCTTAATGCGGCGGCCGCCGGAGGCCGACATCCCGCTCCAGTTTTTAAATGAGTCGGAGACCAGCGACCAGGTCGGAATGGTGGTGATGGTGTTATCCCAGTTGCGTACCTTGACCGTGGTGAGGCCGATATCGATCACCGCGCCGTCGGCGCCGTACTTCGGCATCTCCAGCCAGTCGCCAAGCTTGAGCATATCGTTGGCCGAGAGCTGAATACCGGCCACCAGACCAAGGATCGGATCTTTAAATACCAGCATCAGTACCGCGGCCATCGCGCCGAGCCCGCTAATCAGGATCGCTGGCGACTGGCCTATCAGCAGGGAAATAATCAGGATGCCGATAATAATCGCCGTCACCAGCTTAATTCCCTGGAATATCCCCTTCAGCGGTAGCTGAGAGGCGGCGGGAAATTTCTGCGCCAGCTTTAAGATCACATCCAGCAGCGAGAAGAAGGACAGCATGGCATATATCATCACCCATAGCTGAGCCACGGTGGTTAATATTTCCGCGGCCTCGCTGCCTTTTTGCAGCCACAGCACCGCCTGCACGTTAACGATGATCCCCTGCAGGGTAAAGGCCAGTCGGTGAAAGAGTTTATTCTGCGTGATGATTTGCAACCACAGATGGCTGCTGGCCAACGCCCGTTTTTCAAAAGCGCGCAGGACCACTTTGTGCAATATCAGATGCACGACGACGGCGGTGAACAAGATAATGCCGAAGATAATCATCAGCGAGCGGGTGGGGGTTATTTCGATTCCTAAGGCGGCAATTTGCGATATTAATTCCTGCATAACGTCTCCTGAATATCCAGCGGGTATGATGACCGCTGGATAACGATTATGCAAATTACCGCCGCCGGTATTACGACGCCGCCGTCGCCGGCTGTCGGTTGAGATGATGGCGCAGCCACAGCGCGATGGCCCCCAGCAACAGCATCATGGCCACCTCGACCAGCAGAAAATCAATCAGCGCCTGCGGATAGTTTCCGCCGCCGCGGCGGGCCAGCGCCAGAAACAGCGAACCGAGGATAGCCGGCCCGAGACCGAGGGTCGCCTGCTGCAGGGTGCTGAGGATGGCGCTCCCGGCCCCGGCGTCGCTGGCGCTGATATCGCGCATGCCAATCCGGTAAAAGCTGTTAACGATCAGCGCCTGACCGTAGCCGATCAGCGCCGTGGCGGGGACCAGCGTCAGGGCGGTGGTGGCGATGCCGAAGCGGGAGAAGGTGGCGCACAGCAGCAGTAGCCCGGCGATCTGCACCGTCAGACCGGTCAACAGGATCCGCCCCATGCTGTAGCGGGCGATAAGCCGCGGGGCATACAGCGCCGAAATAAAATAGGCCACGCCGAGGGCGATAAAGCTATTGCCGGACTGCCACGGCGCCATCCCCAGCCCCTCCTGCATGGTCAGCGCCATGCAGAACATAAAGCCGGACCAGGCGCTGAAGAACAGCAGGGCGATGGCCATCCCGAAGCGGATGCTGGTCAACTGCAGCAGACGCGGCGGCAGCAGGGGATGGTCGCCGCGCTGCTGCTGGCGCAGGGCGCTCTGACGCATGGCGAACAGCAGCGGCAGGACCGCCACCAGCATCAGCTGCAGCCACAGCGGCCAGTGCAGCTCCGGACCGAGGGCCATCGGGAACAGCAGGCAGCAGAGAATGAGGGCGAGGTACAGGGTACCCTGCCAGTCAATCCGCGACGGCGTCTCACGACGGGTTTCCGGCACATAGCGGCGGCTCAGGGCCAGCACCAGCAGGCAGATCGGCACATTGATAAAAAAGGCGTTGCGCCAGCCCAGCCCGGCGATATCCGCCGATACCAGCCAGCCGCCGCCCATCTGACCGACGATAAACGCGATCCCGCCGATCCCGCCATACAGGCTGATGGCCCGGGCGTGGGCCGGGCCTTTGAGGGTGACGTGCAGGGTGGCGAGGATCTGCGGCACAATCAGCGCCGCCCCGGCGCCCTGCAGGGTGCGGGCGGCCAGCAGGGCGCTGATGCTGTTCGCCATGCCGCACAACAGGGAAGCGATGCCAAAGAGAGCGACGCCCCACATAAACAGACGACGGCGGCCATAGTTATCGCCAAGCTTACTGCCCATCGCCAGGCAGACGGCAAAGGCGACGCCGTAGAGCGCGACGATAAGCTCCAGCTGCGTGGCGCTGGCCGCCAGGGTGTGGGTGATGGCGTCCAGCGCCACATTAGTGATCGAGGTATCAATAAGCGGCAGCATCTGGCCGCCCAGCAGCAGCCACAGACCGGCGCGGCCGGGTGAAACAGCAGACGTTTTCATGGGGTTCTCCATTGCGTCATTCAGCAGACCGACGTAGCATTACCGATAAATTAAACGGGTACCAGTTCCTGTCTATACTGGTACTGGAACTACCATGCTGGAGGGGTGATGACCACGATGCCGCAACGAGAGTCGACGTTCGCCGTGCCGGACGATCGGCGCAAACAGCTGGGGGCGTTTCTGCGCGCCCGGCGTGAGAGCCTCGATCCGCAGCGCCTGGGGTTGCCCCGGGTGGGCCGCCGGCGCACGCCGGGTCTGCGCCGGGAGGAGGTGGCGATGCTCGCCGATGTCGGCGTCACCTGGTACACCTGGCTGGAGCAGGGGCGGGAGGTGAATCCGTCGGAAGCGGTGCTGGTGGGGGTAGCGAATGCCCTGCAGTGCAGCCCGCTGGAGACCCGGCACCTGTTCGTACTCGCCGGGCTGACCCCGCCGGAAGCGACCCAGGTGACGGTATGTGAAGGCATCAGCCCCGGCACCCGGCGAATGCTCGACAGCCTGATGCCGCAGCCGGCCAGTATTCAAAAACCGAACTTTGATATTGTGGCCTGGAACGACAGCTTCTGCCGCCTGATGGGCATCGATTTCGCCACCCTCCCGGAAGAAGATCGCAACTGCATTTATCTGTATCTGACCCATGAGACCTGGCGCAGCCGGATCGAAAATCGCGATGTGCTGCCGACCTTCGTCTCCTATTTCCGCGCCGCGATGGCCGAGCACCGCGGCGATCCGGCATGGGAAAACAAACTGGCGCGCTTTTTCGCCGCCTCGTCGGAGTTTGAAGCGCTGTGGCATCAGCGCTACGAGGTGCGCGGCGTGGAAAACCAGATTAAACATTTTAACCACCCGCAGCTCGGGCGATTCAGCCTGCAGCAGATGTACTGGTATTCGGCGCCGCGCAACGGTTCGCGCCTGCTGGTCTACCTGCCGATGGACGAGGCGGGCGAGCAGGCGCTGGCGTGGCTGGACCAACATTAATCACAAGGAATCAGATGGCTGGCAATGTGCCATCTTCGGGTATTGCCCGGCCGGCCGGGAACGTCTCAGCGATGTTGAGGCCGCAACACCGGCAGTTTCAGCAGCCCCAGGCCCGGCGGTGATTTGGGACCGTAGGCCGGGTCAGGCGCAGCCGCCACCCGGCAATATGACGGGTATCGAGCCTGATATCATGCCCGGCGGCGCTGCGCTTACGCGGGCCTAAGTTGCGGGGTAACAATCTGATATATAAATGGTTAGGTAGGCCGGGTCAGGCGCAACTGCCACCCGCAGAAAGGCGAGTACATTAGCGAAAACAGGTTTGTCATCAGTCTCAAGGAATGCCTATGAACGTAACCCGAAAAGAGCAGCGCATTATTCAGCGCGCGCTGAACGCCTGGCAGGCCAGCGGGGAGTTAACCCCGGCAGACAGCCAGCGGCTGGCGCAAACGCTGCGCGTCTCCCCCTTCGACTGGCGGCGTCTGAGCCGCTATGCCTTCTGGACCGCGCTGGCCTGCGTGCTGATTGCTCTGGGCAGTCTGTTCGCCGACAATGAACTGGTGGCGTGGCTGCTGAGCCTGTTCAGCCGCTCGGCGCTGACGCGGATCCTGCTGCCTGCGCTGCTGGCTGTCGCCTGCTACGCCTGGGGTTTTCGCCGCCAGCGGCGGGAAACGCAGTGGCACTACAGCACCGAGGCGATTTTGTTTCTGGGCGTTGTCTTTACCGCGGTGGCGCTATGGCAGCTTGGCGAACGGCTGGATAACGGCAGCGGCCATATCGCGCCGCTGTTTCTGGCCGGATGCGTGATTTACGGCGCTATCGGCTATGCTGCCCGCTCCGGGCTGGTGTGGCTCTTTTTCCTGCTGGCGCTGGGCAACTGGTTTGGCGCGGAAACCGGCTACGTCTCGGGGTGGGGCGCCTACTGGCTGGGCATGAACTACCCGATTCGCTTCGTCCTGTTCGGCGGCGCGCTGCTGGCGCTCTGCTACGGCGCGCAGTCCCTGCTTCGCCAGCGGCAGCTGTTTACCGTCAGCAAGGCGATGGGCCTCACGTATCTGTTTATTGCGCTGTGGATCCTGTCGATTTTCGGCAATTACGACGCTGACAGCTGGTACAACGTAAGCCAGGCGCGACTCCTGCCGTGGGGGCTGCTGTTTGCCGCGGCGGCCGGCGTCTGCATTTTTATCAGTCTGAAAACCGATGACGCAATGCTGCGCGGCTTCGGGTTAACCTTCCTGGCGATCAATCTCTATACCCGCTTCTTTGAGTTTTTCTGGAACGGGATGCACAAGGTGCTGTTTTTCCTGATCCTTGCCGTCTCGCTGGCGGTGATTGGCCGTTATGCCGAGCGCATCTGGCATGCGGGGAACGTTAAACCATGAAAAATTAAGCGCTTTTAAAGAAGTGTGGCTGGCGGCAGCGACGTCCTGCGCGAATTGTCGTATAAGCGAATTTTACGCTTTTGACAGGGGAGCGAGATGAACAAGGAGTCGATTTTTCGCCAGCTAGAACAACGGATCGCCGGGCGAGCGCTGACGGCGGAAGCGCTGGGCGAGTTTAACGCTATGGCCATCGCCGATAGCTTGAAGCAAAAACGCAGCATCATCAGCCATCATCTGAATAATCTTCATCGCGAGCAGCGGGTGGTCAAAGTGAACGGTCGCCCGGTGCTGTTTTTACCCGTTACCGTTCTGCGCGATCATCACCGGCTGGCGGTTCGGCACGGCGAATACGCCTCCATTCAGGCGCTGTGCGCGGAGCGTCAGGATAGTCTGGCGCAGCTGATTGGCGCGCAGGGCAGCCTGCAGGAAGCATTGCGCCAGTGCAAGGCTGCCATCAGCTACCCTGGCGCAGGTCTGCCGCTTCTGCTGCGCGGTCCCACCGGCACCGGGAAAAGTTTTCTAGCTCGCCAGCTCTGGCACTACGCAATAGATGAAGGTATTTTACCTGCCGATGCGCCTTTTACCGTATTTAACTGCGCCGAGTACGCGAATAATCCAGAACTACTGACCTCGAAGTTATTTGGTCATGCGAAGGGGGCCTTTACCGGCGCCGATAAAGCCGTTCCTGGTCTTATCGAGACCAGCAACGGCGGGGTGTTGTTTATCGATGAGGTTCATCGGCTGCCGCCCGAAGGTCAGGAAAAGCTGTTTCATTTTATGGATAACGGTAGCTGGCGCCGGCTGGGGGAGAGCACCGACGAGCGCAGCGCGACGGTGCGGCTAATTTTTGCTTCAACCGAGGATCTGGAAAAACACTTCCTGGCGACCTTTATTCGCCGTATTCCGGTGATTGTAAAAATTCTGCCGATCGCTGAACGCGGCCAATTCGAGCGGCTGGCGTTTATCCACCACTTTTTCCGCCGTGAAGCCCAGCGTTTGAACCACGATCTTGCGCTGGATGGCGAAATCGTCAGCCAGCTAATGCGTGAAACGCTTGAAGGAAATGTCGGTGGGCTGGAAAATTTGATTCGCAATATTTGCGCCAGCGCCTGGACATTCGGCGAACGTGATAACGGTCTTTTACACATAAAAGCGGGTTTGCTGCCCGACCGATTACTGGCGGATGCGCCTTTTTCCCTTCAGCAAAATAGCGAGCGGGTGATGATTTACCGCGATGGCGATGCGCAGCCTCTTTTTTCTGGTCGTCACCATGAATACCAACGGCTAACGGAAAATATTTGTAGCCTGTGCGAGGAGTTGGCTCAGGATAATATTAGCGTGCGGACCTTTGAAAAGCTCATTTATCAAAACGTGACGCTCTATCTCGATGCGTTGATGAATCAGGAGAGCGCGGTCTCTCTTCAGGACAAGCGGCTGCGCTTTATTGAGGATGTGGGCAAGGCGATCGCCGCCAATTACGATCTCCAGCTGAATGCCGAATTCGCCTATCTTACTGGCCGCTACCTGACCAGCCTTCCTCTGGCGCCGCGCAGCGTTGCCGAGCCCGCGCGTCTGGTGATGCAGCGCTGGCTGGAGTCCTCAGCGGGGCTGGCGCAGCGTATCGCGGGGAAACTACTGGATGTCGTCAATAACAAATACGATCTGCTCATCGATACGCTTGACCGTCTGGCGATTACCGCCATTGTCAGTAATGCTATCGATGCGACCAGCGGCGGAAAAGTGAAAGCGCTGATAATCGCCCACGGTTATTCGACCGCCAGCAGCATTGCCGGCGTTGCCAACCGCCTGATTGGCGAGAAGATCTACCAGGCCATGGATATGCCGATGGAGGTGGCGTTCAGCGACGTCAGTCGCGCCGTGGTTGATTATCTCCAGCATACGGACACGCGTGCGGGTGTGATGGTGCTTATTGATATGGGCTACACAAAGGAGATTGCCGATGCGCTTTTGTCGGTGATTAACGGCCCGCTGGTGGTGGTGGATAACGTCACGACCCGCATGGCGCTGAATGTTGCCAGCGAGATCGCGCTGGAAAAAAACATCGAACAAATCGCCGAAGAGATCGTGCCGCTTAATCAGTCGCGTTGGGATGTGTTCTGGCCCGCAGAAAAAAAAGAGCGTGCGCTGCTGGTGACCTGTATTACAGGTATCGGTACCGCATTTAAATTTAAAAATCTGATGGAGAAGAGCCTGCTCAACGATTTTGATATTAACATCATCGCCTGCGAGTATACGCGCTTAAAAAACAGTCGTACGGCGGTATCGTTGCTCCACCAGTATGAAGTTATTGCGGTCGTGGGTACCCACGACCCGCAGCTGGCCGGAGTGCCCTGGGTTGGCATTGAGGAACTACTTGGCGAGCAGGGGCATCGACATCTGAGTCAGCTCTTAAGCGGCTATCTTAATGAAAAGCAAATTGCGCTGATTAATAAAAATATGGTTCGTGAGTTTTCGCTGCATAACGTTGTCAACTCTCTGACGATACTGAATGCCGGAAAAACCATGGGTCATATCGAAACCATTATCGCTGAGTGGCAAAATACGCTTGGTTTTCATTTTAATAATAACTTAATTATCAGTTTATATGTGCATCTCAGCTGTATGATTGAGCGTCTGGTAATGCGTAATGAAATTAGCCATTATAAAGATCTTGAGCAATTTACCCGCCAGCATGGCGAATTTATTGCCATGGTCAATCACTCGTTCCAGCGCCTGAAAATACTCTATAACGTGGCGCTGCCGGTAGCGGAAATTGGCTATATTCACGATATTTTTGAATTACGTATTGAAGGTTTTAGCTGGTAATCCTCAACGCAGCCCCGGAGAATTACGCCGGGGCTGGCAGGCGGTTAGCGAATCAATATTCGACTTTCCACATATAGCGGCGGGTGGTCAGCGGGTGGTTGCGGGCGGTGGCCAGCGCCAGGTTGTAAACATCCAGTACGCAGTTGTGCAGCAGGCCGCAGAAATATTCGCGCACGCTGGCGTGCAGTGTGTCGATTCCCACCTTTTCCACGTCAATAATCTGCAGTTTTCCCTGGTAACGTTCGATAAAGCGGATCGCGCGGTCATCCAGCGGGCGGGTGCGGCCGCTGCTTTTTAATAAAATAAACGGCGTTCCCGCTTCGGTAATCTCAAAGGGGCCGTGGAAATACTCGCCGCTGTGGATGCTGGCGGAGTTAATCCACTGCATCTCCAGCAGAATACAGATGGATTCCTGATGCGCGGCGCCGAATGAGGGGCCGCTGCCCATCATGTAGATGACCTTTTCGCTCTTCCAGGCTTCGGCAAAATGGCGCGCATCCGCTTGCACCTGCTGCTGAGCGCCGCGTACCACGGATTCAAAACTGGCAAAGGCGCTGACCATCTCATCGTAATGGGCGTATCCCTCAGTTTGCGCAAGCACTTCCAGCGCCAGCCACAGGCTGTATGCCGCTTTTTGCTGCGTCGGATCGACGGTTTCGGGATAGCGCGCCCAGCAGTATTCAATAGTGTAATCGCTGTGTTCGCACAGCGGCGTGCCGGGGGTATATACCAGTCCAATAGTGGCGGCGCCTTTCTGACGCGCGATGCGGGCGGCTTCCACCGTTTCAGCGGTGTTGCCCTGCTGCGAGGCTAGGATCACTACGCTGTTTTTACCTAACGCGTTCGGCGTCGCGTGGACAAATTCATTACTGGTCACATAGCCGACGGCCAGCTTTTTCGCTTCACAATCGAGAAAATATTTCCCCGGCCAGAAACCGGTTAATGAACCACCGCAGCCGACAAACCATACCCGCTCAATGTGCTGCTTAGATAAAATATCGCGAATAATAGTATGTGCGTTTTTATGAGCTATAGACATATTGGTCTCCTTGGGATGTAACGGGTCCTCCGCTGAATAGCGGATAACTTTTACTATGCGTCAATTAATTGGGTTGTTTACTTTTCATTTTCTGGTGGAACTGCGGATCCTTCGGTATTGCGGGATCGATGCCCTTCACTGGCGGCAGTCGGGCACAAACCATTTGTAACGGAATAATATATTCAAAGATCGCAAAGTCGGGATCGTTAATAAATGCGAAGGGCATATTTTTGCCGTTATTTTCGACTTGTGGACCAATGCGATAAATATGCTGGGTCCAGCCGCCAAGTATTTCCGCCAGGCGATCCTGACGCTCATCGGGAAACGGATCGAGCATGATCAGGGTAGAGCGTTCGTCGAAGGCGTTATAGATCCCGTGGATGAACTCCTCAAATTCGTAACCGGCAACCGGACAGCGTAGCGTTTCAAGCATCTTTAGCGCACCTTCCTGAACGGTGCCAAACAGCCCTGCCGGACCGGTCAGGCGAATGTCCGCGCTGTCGATAAGCGGCCGGGCGTGATTGAGAACCCACGCCTGCGAGGCCTCAATGAGCGTCGGCAAATGATTGAACGTCCTCTCCATGCGGACGAGTAGCGCCTTGCGCTCCTCATCGCTCAGGCGCTGCTGGCGACTGGCGACGGCAAGCGCAAGCAGTATCAGGTTGAGTATGGTGCAGTGATACCCTTTGGTTTTGGCGCCGGCGCGCTCTTCTCCACAGGGGACCGTCAGGATCAAATCTGCCGCCTGGTCGATGGCAGCTGGTGCTTCCCCGGCCATGGAAGCGGTAAGGTGCCCGGCTGCCCGGGCGCGCTCCATTGCGGCGAGAGTAGAGAGGCTACCGCCTCCCTGAGAAATGCCGATGACCAGCGCTTTGTCGCTGAGGGATAGAGCCGTCTCGTCCAGCAGGAAGGGCCAGTACACATCGACCGGGATGCCGCACCACTGCTGCATAAACGACCGCGCGGTCAGCGCGCCGTGGTAAGACGTACCGGAACCGGTCAGGATGATTCGAGAGATCCCGCGATCCGCCAGCGCTTTCGCCGCTTGCCAGAGATCTTCCCGCGTCTGCGTTAGCATAGCGAGCAGGCGAGCGGGGGTTTCATTCATATAGTCTTCTACGTGCATGGGTAATATTCCTCTTTTTAAAGCAGGCCTAACGCGCTGGCCGCCATGCCAAACGCGATGGTGCCTAACAGGATCCAGTTGATGTTGACTCCCTTACGGATCAGCTTGTACATCCCAAGGGTGAAAAGCAGAGGCAGCAGAGAAGGAAGTATTTTGTCGATAAACTCCTGCGCCTTCATGGTCGTCTGCCCGGCAGTGAAGCTGAGCGGGGTGGTGATATCTATCATACTGGCGGTCATCGCGCCGACGACCATCAGGCCAACGATTGACGCGATATAGGTGACCCGATCCATGAGTCCGCTTTGGTAAATCCGCATCAGCCAGGTGGTGCCAGCCCGATAGCCGAGCTTCAGCCCATACCAGCGGCACAACAGATGCGGTAGGTTATAAACTAACAACGCCATTATCGGTCCCAGGAGGCTGCCCTGCTGGGCGAAATAAATCCCCATCCCGGCGGCAATCACCTTCAATGACCCCCAGAATATGGAGTCACCGATACCCGCCAGCGGCCCCATCAGGCTGGTTTTAATCGCGTTTATTGATTCTTCATTAAATTCCGGATTGCGCTGATTCTCCTCTTCCATAGCGATCGACAAGCCGAAGATAAAGGTGGAGAGGTGCGGCGTGGTGTTAAACAGCACCAGATGGCGCTGCAGGGCGCGCCCCAGTTCCGTCGGGTCCTGATAGATACGCTTCAGGGCCGGCGACATTGCGAAGGCGTAGCCCATATGCTGCTGGCGCTCGTAGTTCCACGAGCCCTGCAGCGTAAAGGAGCGCCAGAACACGCTGCGTAAATCCCGAGCGGTGACCCGGCTTGCGTCATCGCTTTGCGGCTGGGCGGCGCCTGACAGGGTCTGCGTCATTTCACTCATGATTAGCTCTCCTGCTGCTTAAGATTAAGAAACTGGCTGATGATAAAAGCCAACACCACGGCGAATAGCGCGATGGCGATGATATCCAGTTTGGTATATGCCGCTATCAGAAATCCCAGACCGAGGTACGGCATCAGTTTGCTGCTGAGCATCATGCTGATCAGCAGGGCGAAGCCGAGCGCCGGCAGGATCTTACTGGCGACGATCAATCCGTTGGTGATCACCGGCGGAATCGCCTCCAGGAACCAGCTTACCGCCGAAGAGCCAAGCAGGATGGCGAAAAAAACCGGTAGAAATCCGTTTAAAAAATAGAGTAGCGTCGGACCGGCGAGGTGCATCAGGCCGACCATTCGGGTATTGCCCTGTGCCGCATAGCGATCCGCCAGATGACCGAAGCGGGCGTTCACCACGCGCACCAGGATGCCCAGCGTCTGCGCCAGCATTGAAACAGGAATGGCGATGGTGAGCGCAGCCTCCGGACCGCGGCCGGACATGATCGAAAACGCGGTCGCCAGTACGGAGCCGGTCACGATATCTGGCGGGTGCGCGGCGCCGATGGCGACGTTGCCGAGGAAAATAAGCTCCAGCGTAGCGCCAATCAGAATCCCCTCATGCAGATTGCCGCAGACCAGACCGGTGAGGGCGCACATCACCAGCGGCCGGTCGATCATCGATACCCCAAGCAGGCGGCCATCGAGGATCCCCAGGGCGGCAATCAGTCCGAGTAACGTTGCGGTGAGCAACATAGTGACCTCCGAAGTTAAAGTTGGTCGTTAAGGAGTTCAGCCGAGTGGGCGGGTACCTGACGCATCTCCAGCCGAATGCCTTTTTCTTTTAGCGCTCTGCTATGGGCGATTTCCTCTTCGGTCAGATAGATGGCCTTGCCGAATTGCCTTGCCCCTTCCTTCTGTGGCAGACCGCCGTAATTAATTGCGCTAATTCCCGGGACTTTTTCTACCAGCGCGAGGGTTTCAGCAGTATTGCCAAGGACCACCATGACTTTTTTATGATCCAACTTGCCGCCGTTAAGCTTTTCCGCCGCCTGTTCAACGGTGGCGATGTCCAGCGTGACGCCCGCCGGCTTGGCCAGGTTAAGCGACATCGTAATGAAGGCATCCGCCGCGGCTTTGGCGTTAGCGACGATGATATGATCGATATCCAGCGCTCGGGTCCAGGCAAAAACCACCTGGCCGTGCAGCAGCCGATAATCAATGCGCACGAGTTTAATCATGAGATTCTCCCTGTGGGTCAGAGGATGGTTGTGTTAGTAGAGGGTTGATGAAAACAATGGATTCACGCGCCGCGCTGGTGGCGTAGACAATCGCGGCCTCGGTAGTGGCTTCTTCGCACAGCAGAAACTCCAGCAGCAGAGTCAGATTGATGCCGGCGACCACGAAAACGTTACGATGACGCATCAAGACGCTCACGGCGCTATTGTTGATACTGCCGCCAAGCAGGTCGGTAAAGATCACCACTTCATCACCATTCGCCTGGACGATGAGATGCTCCAGGGTTTGCTCCAGCTGTTCGGTGGTCACGATATCTTCGTCATAGGCGCAGACCGGGATAACGCCATGTTCGTCGCC
This sequence comes from Klebsiella sp. JN_Kp127, assembly GCF_040062505.1. Lineage (NCBI taxonomy): Bacteria > Pseudomonadati > Pseudomonadota > Gammaproteobacteria > Enterobacterales > Enterobacteriaceae > Klebsiella > Klebsiella sp. JN_Kp127. The sequence continues at coordinate 30,550 of NZ_JBEAHS010000049.1, read as the reverse complement.
AATCAGCAGCGACAAACTGTTCACCAGTCCGCGAGCAAAATGGCCGTGGCTGGCCACATAGATATGTTTCACCCGGTTTCTCCTTCATCCAGATAGCGGTATCTGTTAAGAGCAAAGGGCGTGCCAGAAATAAAAAATATTATTTATCAATTAATTAAAGCGGCTGGTTCACACTAAAGGCGTTATTCCTGGCACAAGCGGGCTTATTAGCGCCAGAAACCTGGCACAAACGGCAGAAAAAGAAGGGGAAAGAGTGGGGGAAGAAAGTCCCGGGCGAGACGCTGCTGCGCCATGGCCCGGGCGTTCCCGGCAGAAGGGAATTAAATCTCGGTAATCGTCGTCGACTGCGGCAGACGCGACTTCGGCAGGGAGGCGTTAAAGTCTTCAACGCTATGATGGCCGACCGGGACCACCACCAGGCTGGTGTAGCCCTGGGCTTTCAGGTCAAATTCCTCATCGAGGATCGCAAAATCAACCCCTTCAATCGGCACGGCGTCGAGACCCATCGCCGCTACGCCCAGCAGGAAATTGCCGACGTTGAGATACACCTGCTTCGCCATCCACTGATCGTCATCCTTCAGCTCTTTGCGGTGCATATCGGCAAAGAAAGTGCGACCCTTGTGGTTAGCGGCTTTTGCGTCCGGGGTGGCGAAACGGCCATCGGCCTCTTCCTGATCCACGACGCGCTGCAGCCAAGCGTCGTCCATCGCGGTTTTCGCGCAGAACACCACCACGTGCGAGGCGTCGAGAATTTTACGTTCGTTGAACACGTAGGTACCGCTGGCGGCTTTCGCCACGCGGGCTTTCCCTTCATCGGTGCTGGCGACGATAAAGTGCCACGGCTGGGAGTTGGTGCTAGACGGGCTGTACTGCAGCAGCGTTTTCAGCTGTTCCGCTTCCCCGGCAGTCAGCTTTTTCGTGGCGTCAAAGGCCTTGGTGGAATAGCGCTTCAAAGCGACCGATACGATATCCATAACTCTTCCTCACAGTTTACAGCACCTTACCGGTGCGTTCAGGAGAGGAAGAGTACAGCGAAGATCGCCAAATGATAAGGGTGAAAAATGCGATAACACTTATCGCGTTTGGCTGAAAATCAGCGCGGACGCAGGCGCTGCTGGGCCTTTTTGCTCAGCTTGTTCACCACCTGATGCCATGAGTCGTCAATCAGCTCGGCCAGCAGATCCTCGCTGATATCGTCCCCCGGCACCACCGTGATCCAGTGTTTCTTGTTCATATGGTAGCCCGGTTCGATACTGCGATAAATTTCCTGATTGAGCAGCGACTTCTGCGGCTCGGCCTTGAGGTTGACCAGCGCCCGGCCGCGAATGGTCATGGTGATCATAAAGATGCGGCCGTCGACCTTAAACACGTCGTACTCCGGCCCAAAGGGCCAGCAGTGCTCGGTAAACGGGTAGGTCAGGGCGATACGGTGGGCGCAGGGGTGCAGCGTTTCCGGCGTCATTTGGCGTCCGCCTCATGCAGGGCGTTCCACATGGCTTCAAAACCGAGGGCGATAATCTCCCGGGCGCGCTGCGGATCGTGGCTGGCGAATTCGATAGTGGTTTCCGCCAGCGACAGAAACAGGGCATCGCCAAAGGCGCGATACGCTTCGCTGAGGAATATCTCTTTCACCGACAGCTGGCACATTTCGTTGAGCTCCGGAAAACTCTCTTTCACCTGGCGGCGGGTTTCGTCCGTGATGCGCTCGCTGAGCGCCATCCGGCGGATCGCCTTGTGCTCCATCGGGTTGCGCACGCCCCAGTCGATATAGCTGTTCCAGATATTGCGCGCGTTCTCTTTCGGGCGCTTTTCGTCCGGATCCAGCCCGGCGATCATCATCCGCACCAGGCGCAGCTTAATGGCGAGGTACAGTTCGTTGAGCAACTCATCCTTGGTGGCGAAATAGCGAAACAGCGTCCCCTCGGCAACCCCGGCGCTGCGGGCGATGGCCGACGTCGAGGCGGCGATGCCGGACTGGGCGAAAGCCGCGGCGGCAGCTTCCAGTAACGCTTGCTTTTTATCTTCACTCTTTGGACGAGCCACTACATTTTTCCTCACGCAGGTTTAAACAAACCGCCGATCTTTGCACGTCTGACCAGGTCGCTGCAACGGCGGAACGCAAAAATTGAAAATCGTCTTGACGACTTTCATCACATTCCTAATAATGAGTGCGTACTCACTCATAATCAAGTTATATCATAAAGCCTCCGGGATGGGGGCTTTTGTCTGGTCAGGATATGAACCGTGTCACTTTCAGCGTGGTCGCCATCATGTTACTCGCAGCAGCAACGACATTGCCGTTTGTCCTCAATGCCGGTTTTGGTAAGGCGCCGCAGGGGGCACAGCTTAGCCAGGTGGAAGCGTCTCCCCACTACCGGGACGGCCAGTTCCATAACCAACTGCCCACGCCGGGATTCACCGGGCAGAAAAATATGCTGGCGGCGTGGTGGGATTTTTTGATGACCAAACGGGAAAACGCCCGTCCCGCGCAGCCGCTGCCGCTGGTGAAAACCGATCTGGCGACGCTGCCCCTCGGGCAGGACGTAATGGTCTGGCTCGGCCACTCTTCCTGGTATCTGCAGCTGGCGGGAAAACGCATCCTGATCGACCCGGTGTTCAGCGATTACGCGGCGCCGTTCTCCTTTATCAATAAAGCCTTCCCCGGCGATTATCCGTGGCGAGCGGAAGGGATGCCGGCGATCGATCTGCTGATCGTCTCCCACGATCACTACGACCATCTGGATTACGCCACCATCCGCGCTCTGCTGCCGAAAATTAAGCGGGTCATTACGCCGCTGGGGGTTGGGTCGCACCTGCGCTACTGGGGAATGGACGGGGCGCTGATTACCGAAGCGGACTGGCAGCAGGCGATTCCGGTTAGCGATGAGCTCAGCGTCCACGTCCTGCCGGCGCGGCACTTTTCCGGCCGTGGGCTGAAGCGCAACCAGACGCTGTGGGCCAGTTTTCTGTTCGTTACCCCGCAGCAAAAGATTTATTACAGCGGCGACAGCGGGTATGGGCCGCACTTTAAAGCGATAGGCGATGAGTTCGGTCCGATCGATCTGGCGATCATGGAGAACGGACAGTATGACCAGGACTGGAAATATATCCACATGATGCCGGATGAAACGGCTCAGGCTGCTGACGACCTGCGCGCTCGCGCGGTGCTGCCTGGGCATGCAGGACGATTCGTTTTGGCGAAACACAGCTGGGATGAACCGTATCAACGGCTGGCGGCTGCCAGCGAAGGAAGGGCCTGGCGTCTGCTGACGCCTGTGCAGGGCGAGCCGGTGTGGGTCGCCGATAAGACGCAATCATTTAACGCCTGGTGGCGCTAAGCGCCAGTGCAGCATCAGAGGAGAGAGCATATGACGATTTCCGCTCAGGTGATTGACACTATCGTCGAGTGGATTGATGACAACCTGCATCAACCGCTGCGTATTGATGATATCGCTCGCCATGCCGGGTATTCGAAATGGCATCTGCAACGGCTGTTTTTACAGTATAAAGGGGAGAGCCTGGGGCGCTATATACGCGAAAGGAAGCTGCTGCTGGCCGCCCGCGATCTGCGCGACACCGATCAGCGGGTCTACGATATCTGCCTGAAGTATGGCTTCGATTCACAACAGACCTTTACCCGCGTCTTCACCCGGACCTTCAATCTGCCGCCGGGCGCCTACCGTAAAGAGAACCACAGCCGCGCCCACTGAGGCGCGCCCTTCCTGATTTAGCGTTCGAGGGAAAACCAGCGACGCCACACCCAGCGCAGCACCAGATACTCAATGGCGCCCAGCGCCAGGAACCACAGACAAAACAGCACGGTTTAAAGCTGGTTGAGATCCATCATATGGAATGTCTCAACCAGCTTTTGCGCCAGCGTCAGGCCCAGCGACGGCGCGGGCAACAGCAGACAGGAGAGCAGGGCCAGCAGTAAGATCCCGGCGGCGGAGAGGAGCGTTTCCAGCGGATGTTTCATGTCATGTTAATCATCAGTTAAAAAACATATTGTCCGGCAAAATAACACCTAACGCAATATGCTTTGTATTTTACTCGCCTTAATGCGCCTCTTTTTAATATTATTGCCTGCGTTGTCTTCGCATGTTAATTAATCTGAAATAATTTGTAATTAAATTAAATCCCGTTACTTGTAAATTAACGTCATTATTATGCCAGCGCTTTTACAAAACTATAAGTGCTATACCCCACCAGCGTGGCAGCGATGATGGCCAGCAGGATGTACAGCGCCAGACGGCGTCCGCGGTAGATTCCAAACATATTTGACCTCGTTTAGTTTTGGTTTATTAATATTCTGTAATAGTTGGTTTGTGGAATTAACTTACCACATATTTTTTATTTTGCGAAAAATTTAGGCTTGTAATGGTTCACATTTTTATCGGCTTTTTCGCCACCTTTTATTGCATTGGCCAGGAATGATTTCAGGCTTTCCGACTCACGGAATTTATAAGGAAAATGTAATTTGACCAAGATGAATAACCCAAAGTTTACGACGCCCTCGGGCGACACCGCGCCACGGCAGGTCTGGCAGCAGACCGTTGACGCAGTGCTGGCGCAGACCAAAAGCCAGGCCGCTGGGTTAAGTTCCGCAGACGCCGCCGAGCGCCTGAATACCTGCGGGCCGAACGCGCTGCCGGAAAAGAAGGGAAAACCGGCCTGGCTGCGCTTTCTCGCCCACTTTAACGACGTACTGATTTATGTGCTGCTGGCCGCCGCGGCGCTCACCGCCATCATGGGTCACTGGGTCGATACCCTGGTGATCCTTGGCGTGACGGTGATTAACGCCCTGATCGGCCATATCCAGGAGAGCAACGCCGAAAAATCCCTGCAGGGGATCCGCAACATGCTCTCCAGCGATGCCCGCGTCCAGCGTAACGGCAAACATGAGACTATCCCGACGCGCGACCTGGTTCCGGGGGATATCGTTATCCTGCGCGCCGGCGACCGCGTGCCGGCGGACATGCGGCTGATTGAAACGCACAACCTGCGGGTGGAAGAGGCGATCCTCACCGGCGAGTCGACGGTGGTGGATAAAATCACCGACGCGCTGGAGGGCGACCTGCCGCTGGGCGACCGGGTGAACATGGTCTTCTCCGGGACCACCGTCAGCGCCGGCGGCGGCGTCGGCGTGGTGACCGCCACCGGCGCGCAGACCGAACTCGGCCATATCAACCAGATGATGGCGGGCATTGAGAAGCACCGCACCCCGCTGCTGGTGCAGATGGATAAGCTCGGCAAAGCGATTTTCGTCATTATCCTCGCCATGATGGTGGCGCTGTTTATTTTCAGCCTCGCGTTGCGGGACATCCCGATGGGCGAACTGCTGCTGTCGCTGATTAGCCTGGCGGTGGCTGCGGTACCGGAGGGGCTGCCGGCGATCATCTCGATTATTCTGTCGCTCGGCGTGCAGACGATGGCGCGCAAGCGGGCGATTATCCGTAAGCTGCCGACCGTGGAAACCCTCGGCGCCATGACCGTGGTCTGCTCGGATAAAACCGGCACCCTGACGATGAACGAAATGACCGTCAAGGCGATCATCACCGCCGACTGCTGCTACCGGGTGGAAGGCGACAGCTATGAGCCGCAGGGGCGGATCTTCCTTGAGGGGAGCGATGAGCCCGTGCAGGTTCAGCCGGGTACCGTGCTGGAGACCTGGCTGCGCACCATCGACCTGTGCAACGACAGCCAGCTTACCCAGGATGAGCGCGGCCTGTGGGGGATCACCGGCGGGCCAACCGAAGGGGCGCTGAAGGTGCTGGCGGCGAAAGCGCAGCTCCCGGCGGTGGAGGCCCGTCTGGTGGCCAAGATCCCCTTTGACTCGCAGTACAAATATATGTCCACGCTGCAGCACATCGATGGCGACGCCCGGGTGCTGATCACCGGTGCGCCGGACGTCATCTTCGCCATGTGCCGCGAGCAGATGACCCGCCAGGGCGCGGTGCCCTTCGAGGCGCAGTACTGGGAAGAGGAGATGGCGCGCTTCGCCCGTCAGGGGCTGCGCATGGTGGCGGCGGCCTGTAAACCGGCCAGCGTTGATGCCACCACGCTGAACCATGAGGACCTGCAGGAGGGACTGATTTTCCTCGGCATCGCCGGGATGATGGATCCCCCGCGTCCGGAAGCGATTGACGCTATCCACGCCTGCCAGACCGCCGGCATCCGCGTGAAGATGATCACCGGCGACCACCCGCAGACGGCGATGAGCATCGGCCAGATGCTGGGGATCACCAACAGCAGCCAGGCCATGACCGGCTACCAGCTGGAGCACATGGACGATGTGGCGCTGGCGAAGGCGGCGGTGGAGTACGACATCTTTGCCCGCACCAGCCCGGAGCATAAGCTGCGCCTGGTGAAAGCCCTGCAGGATAACGGCGAAGTGGTCGGCATGACCGGCGACGGCGTCAACGACGCGCCGGCGCTGCGCCAGGCCGACGTGGGTATCGCCATGGGCATCAAAGGCACCGAAGTCACCAAAGAGGCGGCTGACATGGTGCTGACCGATGATAACTTCGCCACCATCGCCAGCTCGGTGAAAGAGGGCCGTCGGGTCTATGACAACCTGAAGAAGACCATCCTCTTCATCATGCCGACCAACCTGGCGCAGGGGCTGCTGATCATCATCGCCCTGCTGGCGGGGAACATGATTCCGTTGACCCCGGTGCTGATCCTGTGGATGAACATGGCGACGTCGGCGACGCTCTCCTTCGGCCTGGCCTTTGAGGCCGCGGAGCGCAACGTGATGAACCGCCCGCCGCGTAAAACCGGCCAGCACGTGATGGATGGTTTCGCCGTGTGGCGGGTGGCTTTCGTCGGGTCGATGATTGCGATTGCCGCCTTTATCCTTGAGGCCTGGCTGGCGCCGCGCGGCCACAGTCCGGAGTTTATCCGCACCGTGCTGCTGCAGATGCTGGTGACGGCGCAGTGGGTCTACATGATCAACTGCCGCAGCAGCGACAGCTTCTCCCTGAGCATGGGCCTGCTGCGCAATAAAGGCATCTGGCTGGTGACCGGTGTCCTGCTGCTGATGCAGCTGGTGATTATCTATGTCCCGCTGATGCAGAGCATGTTTGGCACGGAAGCGCTGCCGCTGCGCTACTGGTTTGTCACCCTGGTCATCGGCATCGCCATGTTCCTGGTGGTGGAAGTCGAGAAGCGTCTGACGCGCCGGTTCCGCAAAACGGCCTGATCGATCTCGCGCGCCTGGCTGCAGGCGCGCGTTACTTTCGCAAGGATCCTCTATGATTAACACCTTTCGCTTTGCGCTGCTGGCCTGCGTCCTGGGCGGCAGCGCCCTGACGGCGACCGCCGCGCCGGCGGTGCCGGTCCGCGTCGCCACGGTAGAACGGGCTCCTCACGCTGAAGAACGCGCCATCCCCGGGCGGGTCGAGGCGATCCGCGCCGTCGACATTCGCGCGCGCACCGAAGGGGTGATTGTTCAGCGCCACTTCCAGGACGGGCAGTATGTGACCGAGGGCGACCTGCTGTTTACCCTCGACGACGCGCAGCCCCGCGCGGCGCTGGCCCTGGCGCAGGCCGAGCTGAAAAGCGCCGAAGCCTCGCTACGCCAGTCGCAGCAGCTGCTCACTCGCTATGAGCGGCTCATCAACAACCACTCCATCAGCCGCAACGACCTCGACACGGCCCGGATGCAGCGCGACGTCGCCGCCGCCGCTGTGCAGCAGGCGAAAGCCCGCGTCGAGGCTCAGCAGATTGTGCTCGGTTATACCCGGATTGCGGCGCCGGTGACCGGGCGGGTGGGCCACAGCGCCTTTCACGTCGGGACGCTGGTCAACCCGTCCAGCGGGGTGCTGGCGGACATCGTGCAGCTCGATCCGGTACGGGTGTCGTTTGCCCTCGACGAAGCCGCGTTTTTCAGCAAAACCGGCCAGCATGCCGACATCCACGCCCTGAAGCAGGCATGGCTGGCGCAAATTGACGTGGATGGCAAACGGCGCGACGGCGTGTTGACCTCCATCGATAACCGGATCGACGCCCGCACCGGCAGCGTGGCGGTGCGGGCGGAGTTTGCCAATCCGCAGCACCGTCTGCTGCCGGGCGGCAGCGTGACGATCCTGTTCCGTCCGCAAGCGCTGTCGTCGCGGGTGATGATCCCGGCTGCCGCCGTGCAGCAGGATCCGCAGGGCTTTTTCAGCTGGGTGCTGAAGTCGGACCACACCGCCGGGCAGCGTCGTCTGACCCTTGCGGGGCAACAGGGGCAGCAGTTTGCGGTCGAGAAAGGGCTGCAGGCGGGCGAGCAGGTGATCACTGACGGCGCGCAGCGGCTGCGCGAAGGCGCCGCGGTGCAGGTGCTGAACTAGCTAAGGAGAGGGGATGCTGACCTTTTTTATCCGTCGTCCGCGATTTGCGATGGTGATCGCGCTGCTGCTGACCTTTGTCGGCGCGGTATCGCTGAAGCTGATCCCGGTGGAGCAATACCCGGCGATCACGCCCCCGGTGGTGAACGTCACCGCCAGCTGGCCGGGCGCCAGCGCGTCAGACGTGGCGGAGGCCATCGCCGCCCCGCTGGAGACCCAGCTCAACGGCGTCGATCATATGCTGTATATGGAGTCCACCAGCTCGGACGAGGGGACGTACCGCCTGAGTATCACCTTCGCGGCAGGCACCGATGCCGATCTGGCGGCGATCGACGTGCAAAACCGGGTGGCGCAGGCGCTGGCGCAGCTTCCGGCGGAAGTGCAGCAGAATGGCGTCCAGGTGCGCAAGCGCGCCAGCAACCTGCTGATGGGGGTAAGCCTTTACTCGCCGCTGGGCACGCTGTCGCCGCTGTTTGTCAGCAATTACGCCAGCACCCAGGTGCGCGAGGCGCTGGCCCGCCTGCCCGGCGTCGGCGAGGTGCAGATGTTTGGCGCCCGGGATTACAGCATGCGCATCTGGCTGCGCCCGGACCGCATGAACGCCCTCAACATCACCACGGATGACGTTGCCCAGGCGCTGCGCGAGCAGAATGTGCAGGGGGCGGCGGGGCAGGTGGGCACCCCGCCGGTGTTCAACGGCCAGCAGCAGACGCTGACCATCAACGGACTGGGGCGTCTGAACGAGGCGGCCAGCTTTGGCGAGATTATCCTCCGCCGCGGCGCGCAGGGGCAGCTGGTGCGCCTCGCCGACGTGGCGACCATCGAGCTGGGCGCCCGCAGCTACAGCTCCGGCGCGCAGCTGAACGGTAAAGCGTCGGCCTATCTGGGGATCTATCCGACGCCTACCGCCAACGCCCTGCAGGTCGCCAGCGCGGTGCGCGCGGAGCTTAACCGCCTGCACACTCGCTTTCCGGCGGATCTCACCTGGGAGGTGAAGTTCGATACCACCCGCTTTGTGGCGGCGACGATCAAAGAGATCGGCGTTTCGCTGGCGCTGACCCTGCTGGCGGTGGTGGTGGTGGTGTCGCTGTTCCTGCAGAGCTGGCGGGCGACGCTGATCGTGGCCCTGGCGATCCCGGTGTCACTGATCGGCACCTTTGCGGTGCTCTATCTGCTGGGCTACAGCGCCAACACCCTCAGCCTGTTCGCGATTATTCTTGCCCTGACGATGGTGGTGGATGACGCCATTGTGGTGGTGGAGAATGTCGAAACCAAAATGGCGGAAGGACTGGATCGCCTGCAGGCCACCGCCCAGGCGCTGCGGCAGATCGCCGGGCCGGTGATCGCCACGACCCTGGTGCTGTTGGCGGTGTTTGTGCCGGTGGCGCTGCTCCCGGGGATCGTCGGCGAGCTGTATCGGCAGTTTGCCGTGACGCTCTCCACCGCGGTGGCCCTGTCGAGCCTGGTGGCGTTAACCCTGACCCCGGCCCTCTGCGCGCTGCTGCTGCGCCCGCGACCCGCCCGGCCGGCGGCAGTGTGGCGGGCGTTTAACCGTCTTCTCGACGGCACCCGCGACGGCTATGGCCGGCTGGTGGGGTGGATGAACCGCCGCCCGTGGCTGGCGCTGGCGGCGACGGTGGCGGCGGGCGCGCTGGTGGCGTTCAGCTTCACCTCAATGCCGAAAGGCTTCCTGCCGCAGGAAGATCAGGGCTACCTGTTTGCCAGTGTGCAGCTGCCGGAGGCGGCGTCGCTGGAGCGCACCGAAGCGGTGATGGCCCAGGCGCGCAAGCTGCTGACGGCTAACCCGGCGGTGGAGGATGTGATTCAGGTGTCCGGCTTTAACATTCTCAACGGCACCAGCGCCGCTAACGGCGGGTTTATCTCGGTGATGCTCAAGGACTGGCATCAGCGGCCGCCGCTGGATACGGTGATGGCGGATATTCAGCGCCAGCTGCTGTCGCTGCCGGAGGCGACGATCATGACCTTCGCGCCGCCGACCCTGCCGGGCCTGGGCAATGCCTCGGGGTTTGATCTGCGCATTCTGGCGCAGGCCGGTCAGTCGTCGGCAGAGCTGGAACAGGTGACGCGGGAGATCCTTCAGCTGGCGAACCAGCATCCGCAGCTGAGCCGGGTATTTACCACCTGGAGCAGCAACGTGCCGCAGCTGACCCTGACGGTCGACCGCGATCGGGCGGCGCTGCTGGATGTGCCGGTGGCGCAGATCTTCAGCAGCCTGCAGACGGCGTTCGGAGGCACGCGCGCCGGCGATTTCAGTCTTAACAACCGTGTCTATCATGTGGTGATGCAAAATGAGATGCAGTGGCGCGAGCGGGCTGAGCAGATTAGCGAGCTGTACGTCCGCAGCCGCGACGGCGAGCGGGTGCGGTTGAGCAATCTGGTCACCATTACGCCGACGGTGGGGGCGCCGTTTATTCAGCAGTACAACCAGTTCCCGTCCGTGTCGGTGAGCGGTTCAGCGGCCGAGGGGGTCAGCAGCCGCACGGCGATGGCGGCCATGGAGCAGATTTTGCAGGCCCATCTGCCGCCGGGGTATGACTACGCCTGGAGCGGGATCTCCTGGCAGGAGCAGCAGACCGGCAATCAGGCGGTGTGGATCGTGCTGGCGGCAGTGGCGATGGCGTGGCTGTTCCTGGTGGCGCAGTATGAAAGCTGGACGCTGCCGGCGAGCGTCATGCTCTCGGTGCTGTTCGCCATCGGCGGAGCGCTGGTCTGGCTGTGGACGGCGGGCTATGCCAACGATGTGTATGTCCAGATAGGGCTGGTGCTGCTGATCGCCCTGGCGGCGAAGAATGCGATTCTGATCGTTGAGTTCGCCCGCAGCCGGCGCGAGGAGGGGATGTCGATAGTCGACGCCGCGCGCGAGGGCGCCACCCGCCGCTTCCGCGCGGTGATGATGACCGCGGTGTCGTTTATTATCGGCATCATGCCGATGATGCTCGCCACCGGCGCCGGGGCGCAGAGCCGGCGGATCATCGGCACCACGGTGTTCAGCGGGATGCTGGTGGCGACGATGGTTGGCATCCTGTTTATTCCTTCGCTGTATGTGCTGTTTCAGCGTATGCGCGAGTGGGCGCATCGGCGGGGGTAAGCGCGGCGCCACAACGACTACCGGGCTCTCCCCTCTCCTCTGGGGGAGAGCCGGGGTCAGGGGGAATCGGCCCCGCTGCAAGCCCGTAGTTTTCAGGGGCCATACCATAGCGAGCAGACTTTGTAGGCCCGGTAAGCGCAGCGCCACCGGGCAAGGACATCGGGCACGGCGGCAATCCCTTGCCCGGCCTGTCGTTAATTTATTCACTCTCCTGGCTGGAATGGCCGCCCCCAAACGCGCCCGCTATTTCCTCTCCACCGTTATCATGGTCACGAACGGATGATACTGCCACGGCACGCTGCCGCCTTTGCGGTACATCTTCGACAGGGTGCCGTCGAGATAAAGCATCTGCCGCACCCCAAGCTTTGACTGCGCATAGCAGGCAAAATCATAGAAGTTGGTTTCCCGATCGCTGAGCATAAACACCACCCGGCCCTGCTTATCGATGCCAACGCCGTTGCGCAGTTTGCGGGAGCTGGCGGAGGGCTTCAGCCGCCAGTTGATAGCGCCATTTTCAATCAGCATCGGGCCGGACTGCACCGCATAGCGGATGGCGGGAGAGCGTTTAAACGCCGGCAGCGGCACGATTTTCGCCCGGCCGTTCTCCACCAGGAATACGCCGCCGGGGCGGATAAAGAAGTTCCCGCCGCCGGCGGAGCGGTTTACCGGCGTCAGGCGCTTGCCGTCTTCGATATACAGCCCCAGCGGCGCGTAGGCCTTATCGTAAATGCCGCCGTTCATCGCCATCTGCACCCGGCCATCGCCATCGATACCCGCCAGCAGCGAACGCAGGGAACCCCAGGCTTTGCCGTGCCGATCCTGCCAGTACATCGCAATGCGCTCTTTCTGCGCATCCACCCGATAGCTCTGCAGGGTCAGCGTCGGGTCGGTGAGGGTACAGGCGGCGCTGGCGAGGGTGGCCAGGGGCAGCAGCGCCAGGGGGAGCAGGCAGCGTAATAACATGGGCGGTCCTTTCTATGGTCTGCGCCGAGTATACCCGCCTCGCTGCCTTATGCCGCCCAAATCTCACAGTGTTTTTGCACCAGCCCGGAAAGCGAACCGCCGTTGGCGATAAACTCGCGCATCTGCTGCGCCTCGCTGTGCGGCGATTTCGCCTGGCGAACCACCGCCTCCAGCGCCGCCGTCGCCTTCAACTGATGGGCGAAAGGAGCCAGCCGGTCGGCGAGCTGCAGGATCTCCTGGCGGATGCTGCGCTGCTCCCCGCCGCGCACATCGGTGAGAGTCCCGTCCAGCCCGTAGCGACAGGCCTGATAGCGGTTAAAAGGGTACAGCAGATAATCGTCAGGCTGGTGCTTAAAAGGACGCTCCGTCAACAGCCAGCAGGCCAGGGTCTGAATAAAGCCGGCGATGTGGATCGCCTGGGCAAGGGTCAGGGGGGTGTCCATCACCCGCACCTCGACGGTCCCAAACTGCGGGCTGGGGCGAATATCCCAGTGCAGATCCTTCATGCTGTCGATCATGCTGGTGTAGCTCAGCTGGCGGAACAGGCGACGAAACCCCTGCCAGTCGGCCACCCACGGCATCGGGCCGTTGTCGGGATAAGAGGAGAAGCGGTTGAGGCGCGAACAGGCGAAGCGGCTGTCGGTGCTGTCGAACCACGGCGAGGCGGCGTTAAGGGCGATGAAATGCGGTACAAAGCGCGACAGGCCGTGCAGCAGATAGATGGCGTCGTCGCCGCTCTGGCAGCCGACGTGCACATGCTGGCCAAAGACCGTCGCCTGCTGCGCCAGATAGCCAAAATGCTCGACGGTTTTGACATAGCGCGGATTGTCGCTGATCTGCTGGCGCTGCCAGGCATGAAAAGGGTGCGAACCGCCGCCGCAGATCTGCAGATGATGATGCAGCGCCGCGCGCTGGACCGCCTGCTGGATGGCGCTGAGCTGGGCTTGCGCATGGCTGATGTCGCGACACACCCCGGTGGCGATCTCCAGCATGCTCTCGGTGATATCGTGCTTGGCTTCTCCCACGGTCAGTTCATGCTGGACGTCGGCAATCAGAGTCGAGGCATCCTGGCTGAGGTCGTAACCCGGCGGGTTCACCACCTGCAGCTCCAGTTCGATACCGAGGGTAAACGGATCGGAGCGGTGAAAATCGGCTAAAGGCATAGTCTCTCCCGGTCGATGTGTTCTCTGAAGTATAGAAGGGATTGTTCCCGGCGGAGAATACGCCGCGGCGGGGGAGGGGGAAGCATAAAAAAGTGACGCGACGTGATTATTTATATTTTGCGATATAGCGACTGGTGCAATTCTGCAACATATTTCCCGCTGGCGGTGCGGCAGAATAAGGTTGAATTATTTTCCCATAATTATCATGGTGATAATATAAGTCCTTCTTATTTTATCGGTCGGTTTCGGCCTATTTCCGCCCGCACCAGAGCTGGTACGCATTTTGCCTGTTAATCAGTGACACTTTATTTAACAGGGATCATGTGATGCACAAAACGACGTTATTTTCGCGTGCCGGTCGTCTCGCCGTGGCGGTGAGCGGCGCACTGGCCCTGGCGGGCGCCGCCTTACCTGCCAACGCCTCCACGCTGCGGATCGCCATGACCGCCGCGGATATTCCGTTGACCCTCGGCCAGCCGGATCAGGGCTATGAGGGCAACCGCTTTACCGGCATCCCGCTGTACGACGCGCTGGTGGAGTGGGATCTGTCGCAAGGGGAAAAGCCCAGCGGTCTGGTGCCGGGGCTGGCGACCGAGTGGCACATCGATCCGCAGAACACCCGCCGCTGGATTTTCACCCTGCGTCCGGGGGTGAAATTTCATGATGGGAGCGAGGTGAACGCCGACGCCATCGTCTGGAACGTGGATAAGGTGCTCAATAAAGCAGCGCCACAGTACGCCCCGGGTCAGATCGGCAACACCCTGTCGCGGATGCCGACCCTCGCCGGCGCGGAGAAAATTGACGATCACACCGTGGCGCTGACCACCTCGGAACCGGACGCGCTGCTGCCGTACAACATCACCAACCTGTTTATTGTCTCGCCCACGGCGTGGCAGAAGCAGTATGACGCGGTGCCGGCCAGCGCGGGCGATAGCGCCGCGCGCAGCAAACAGGCGTGGACCGCCTTCGCCGCCCATGCGGTGGGCAGCGGCCCGTTCAAACTGGAGAAGCTGGTGCCGCGTCAGCAGCTGATCCTCGCGAAAAACCCCGACTACTGGAATAAAGATCGCATTCCCCGGGTGGATAAGGTGGTGCTGATCCCCTTGCCGGAGGCTAACGCCCGCACCGCGGCGCTGCTGTCGAAGCAGGTGGACTGGATTGAAGCCCCGGCGCCAGACGCCATCGATCAGATCAAGTCTCAGGGTTTTCACCTCTACGCCAACACCCAGCCGCACCTGTGGCCCTGGCAGTTCTCCTTTGAAAAAGGATCCCCGTGGCAGGACATTCGGGTGCGCAAAGCGGCCAACCTGTGTCTGAACCGCGCCGAGCTGAAGAGCTACCTCGGCGGCTATATGACCGAGGCCACCGGGGTCTACGAGGCCGACAGCCCGTGGCATGGCAAACCCACCTTCCAGATCAAATATGACCCGGACGCCGCCCGTCAGCTGATGACCGAGGCCGGATACAGCGCCGGCAAGCCGCTGCACGTCACGGTGGCGACCTCGGCTTCCGGCTCCGGGCAGATGCAGCCCTTGCCGATGAACGAGTATATCCAGCAGAGCCTGAAGAGCTGCTTCTTCAATGTGGATATCAAAGTGGTGGAATGGAACACCCTGTTCACCAACTGGCGTCTGGGCGCCCGGGATCCCTCGGCAAAAGGGATCGACGCGATCAACGTCAGCGCCGCGGTCAACGATCCCTATTTTGGCCTGATCCGCTTCTCCACCGCCAAAGCGTTTCCGCCGGTGGCGACCAACTGGGGCTACTTCTCCACCCCGGAGACGGAAAAACTGGCCGCCGCCGTCAAGCACGCCTTTACCCCGGAAGCGATGAATAAAGCCGCCGGCGAGCTGCACGCCGCGCTGGTGGATCAGGTGCCGTTCCTGTTTGTCGCCCACGACGTCGGGCCGCGCGCGATTTCGCCCGCGGTGACCGGGGTGGTGCAACCGCAGAGCTGGTTTATCGACCTCAGTCTGGTGAGCAAAAAAGAGTAATCGCGAAAGGGGCGACCGATGATCAATACGCTGCTATACCGCATTCTGCTGGCTATCCCCACCATGCTTGGGGTGGCGGTGATCTGTTTCATGCTGGTGCAGATAGCGCCTGGCGACCCGCTGGTGTCGGTAATGCCGCCGGACGCCTCGGAGGCGCTGCGCCAGACGTTGATGCAGGCCTACGGCTTTGATAAGCCGCTGCCCCTGCAGTTTATCCACTGGCTGTGGCGGGCGCTGCACGGCGACCTCGGTATGTCGGTCGCCACCGGCCGCCCGGTGATAGACGAGGTGATGACCGCGGTAAGCTACTCCCTGCGCCTGGCGCTGCTGGCGACGGCGATCGGTTTCGTCCTCGGCAGTCTGTTCGGCTTTGTCGCCGGCTATTTTCGCAACAGCGTCATTGACCGTCTGGCCTCGGTGTTGTCGGTGTTTGGCGTCAGCGTGCCGCACTACTGGCTGGGGATGCTGCTGGTGATCCTCTGCAGCGTCAAGTTCGCGCTGCTGCCGGCCACCGGCGGCGGGCCGATAGGCGAGGTGGGCTGGCAATGGGACTGGGCGCACCTGCAGTTCATGCTGCTGCCGGCCATCACGCTGTCGGTGATCCCGACCGGGATTATCGCCCGCACCGTGCGCTCGCAGGTCGCCGATATCCTCAGCCAGGAGTTCATCGTTGGCCTGCGCGCTCGCGGGCTCAACGAGTCGCGCATCTTTGTCCACGTAATGAAAAATGCCGCGCCAACCGCGCTGGCGGTGATGGGGCTGCAGGTGGGCTATCTGATGGGCGGCTCGATCCTCGTGGAGACCGTCTTCTCCTGGCCGGGAACCGGACTGCTGCTCAACACCGCCATTTTTCAGCGCGACCTGCCCCTGCTGCAGGGCACCATCTGGGTGCTGGCGCTGTTTTTCGTATTGCTTAACCTGTTGGTGGATATTCTTCAGACCACCCTCGACCCGCGCATTAAGAGGAGCTGACCATGGTGGATACGGCAACGACGAAAGCGGTCCCGGCCGCGCCGGCCAACGCTTCCCGGCAAGGTTACTGGCGCGGCGTGCTGCGCCGCTTGCTGCGCGATCCGGGCGGGGTATTCGTCGGCGCGATCATTCTCGTTCTGCTGGCCCTGGCGCTGTTCGGGCCGTGGCTTATCGTCAAAGACCCCTATCAAACGTCGATGTTCCTGCGCCTGAAGCCCATCGGCAGCGACGGCTTCCCGCTGGGCTCTGATGAGCTGGGGCGCGACATGCTGTCGCGACTGATCCTCGGCACCCGGCTGTCGCTGTTTATGGGGATTGTCCCGGTGGTGTTCGCCTTTTTTATCGGCGGCGCCATCGGGATCATCGCTGGCTACATGGGCGGCAAAATCAATACCCTGATCATGCGCACCGTGGATGTGTTCTATGCCTTTCCCTCGGTTCTGCTGGCGATTGCGCTGTCGGGGGCGCTGGGGGCGGGCATCGGCAATGCGCTGCTGTCGCTGACCCTGGTGTTTGTCCCGCAGGTGGCGCGGATTGCCGAGAGCGTGACCGCCCAGGTACGGCATATGGACTATATCGATGCCGCCCGGGCCACCGGCGCCAGCGCGTTGACCATTATCCGCGTCCAGGTGCTGGGTAACGTGCTCGGGCCGATCTTCGTCTTCTCCACCGGGCTGATTTCGGTGTGCATGATCCTCGCCTCCGGCCTGTCGTTTCTCGGCCTCGGCGTGCGGCCGCCGGAGCCAGAGTGGGGGCTGATGCTCAATACGCTGCGCACGGCAATCTATACCCAGCCGTGGGTGGCCGCCCTGCCGGGCCTGATGATTTTTATCACCTCCATTTCGTTCAATATCCTCGCGGACCGCCTGCGTGCGGCAATGGCGATTAAGGAGTAAGCGATGCAACCCTTTACCAATATCGACCTCGGCGGGCCGGCGCAGCCGCTGCTGAAGGTCAATCACCTGCTGAAGTACTTCCGCGGCGGCAAAGGCCGGGAGGTGGTCCAGGCGGTGGACGATATCACCTTCACGGTGATGAAAGGCGAAACCCTGGGGGTGGTCGGCGAGTCGGGCTGCGGCAAATCGACCACCGCCCGGCTGCTGATGCAGCTGCTCACCCAGGACAGCGGCGAACTGATCTTCGACGGGCTGGGGGTCGGCTCGTCGCGCCTGCCGCTGAAAGCCTACCGTCGCCAGGTGCAGATGGTTTTCCAGGACAGCTATGCCTCGCTCAATCCGCGCCTGACCATGGAGGAGAGCATCGCCTTCGGCCAGCGGGTCCACGGCGTCAGCGCCAGAGAGGCCAGCGAATACGCCCGCTATCTGCTGGCGCACGTTGGCCTTGAGCCGGCGCGCTTTGCCGACCGCTATCCCCATGCGCTCTCCGGCGGCCAGCGGCAGCGGGTGAATATCGCCCGCGCGCTGGCGATGAAGCCGCGGCTGGTGATTCTTGATGAAGCGGTGTCGGCGCTGGATAAATCGGTGGAAGCTCAGGTGCTGCAGCTGCTGCAGGAGCTGAAGCGGACCCTCGAGCTGACCTATGTGTTTATCAGCCACGATCTGCACGTGGTGCGCTGGCTGTCGGATCGGATCCTCGTCATGTACCTTGGCGAAGTGGTGGAGATCGGCCCGGCGGAGCAGCTGTTTACCGCCTCCGCCCATCCCTATACCCGGGCGCTGTTAAGCTCGATGCCCTCCATGGATCCGCAAAACCGCACCCTGACCTCGCCGCTGAGCGGCGATCCCCCCAGCCCCATCGCGCCGCCGAGCGGCTGCCGCTTTCACACCCGCTGCCCGCACGCGAAGGCGGTCTGCGCCGAGGTGAAACCGCGGCTGGAGGCGGTCGGGGAGGGGCACCAGAGCGCCTGCCTGATGGCGCAGCCGGCCTCGCCCTGGCATCAGAGCATCCCTCTTAAGGAGGTCAGCCATGTCGCATAACGCCTTTGTCCATGTGCGCGACCTGCGGGTCGTCTTTCGCCGCGACGGACAGACCATCAACGCGGTCAACGGGGTCTCCTTTGACGTACAAAAGGGGGAGGTGATGGCGTTGATTGGCGAGTCGGGTTCCGGCAAGAGCGTGACCCTGCGGGCGCTGATGCGCCTGCACCCGCCGGGGAGCAGTGAGCTCTCCGGCACCCTGCGGGTGGGGGACGACGCGGTGCTGACGATGAACGCCAGCCAGCTGCGGCGCTATCGCGGCGGGCGCTGCGCGATGATTTTTCAGGAGCCGCTGCTGGCCTTCGATCCGGTCTACACCGTCGGGCAGCAGATTATAGAAGGGCTGCGCCGCCACGAAGGGCTGTCGCGCCAGGCGGCCCGGGACAGGGCGCTGGAGGCCCTGCGCCAGGTGCGCATTCCCAGCCCCGAACGGCGGCTGGAGGCTTACCCGCACGAGATGTCCGGCGGGATGCGCCAGCGGGCGATGATCGCCCTTGCGCTCTCCTGTAACCCGCAGCTGCTGCTGGCGGATGAGCCAACCACCGCCCTCGACGCCACGGTGCAAATCCAGATCCTGATCCTGCTGCGCGAGCAGCAAAAGCAGCGCGGGCTGTCGATCGTGTTTGTGACCCACGATATCGGCGCCGCGGTGGAGATTGCCGACCGGGTGGCGGTGATGTACGCCGGGCGGATCGTCGAGGAGGCCGCCATGAGCGAGATCCTGCGCCACCCGCGCCATCCTTATACCCGGGTGCTGCTGGGCAGCCGGCCGAAAGAGGGGCTCAAGAAAGGCGATGCCCTGCACTGCATTCCCGGCGCGCCGCCGGATCTGGCGCGCTTGCCCCCCGGCTGCGCCTTTGCCGAGCGCTGCCCGCACCGTCGCCCGGTCTGCGAGCAGAGCCTGCCGCCGACGGAGGCTGCAGCGGAGCGCCACACGGTGAGTTGCCACCGCTGGCGCGAGCTGGCGATTGACGCCCACGCGCAGGCCCTGGCCGTCTGACCGACGGCAACACACTCTACAGATGAAGGCCAGGCGCTGATGCCTTATTTCCCACCGCCGGTTGCGCTGGCGGCGACCTTGATGTCAGGAGACCACCATGAGCAGTGATGTACTTTTTACCCCCGCCACCGACACCACCCGCTGGCGCATCAATGGCGACCGCCTGTGGGCGTCGTTAATGGACCTTGCTCAGATCGGCGCCACGCCGAAGGGCGGCTGCCGCCGTCTGACCCTCACCGACCTCGACCGCCAGGGGCGGGACCGGGTGATTAGCTGGGCGCGGGAGGCCGGGCTGAGCGTCACCATCGATAAAATCGGCAATGTGTTTATGCGCCGGGAAGGGCGCAACCCCAGCCTGCCGCCCATCGTCTCCGGCAGCCATATCGACACCCAGCCCTCCGGCGGCAAATTTGACGGCAACTTCGGCGTGCTGGCGGCGCTGGAGGTGGTGCGCACGCTCAACGATCGGCAGATTGCCACCGAGGCGCCGATTGAGGTGGTGTTCTGGACCAACGAAGAGGGGTCGCGCTTCGTGCCGGTGATGATGGGCTCCGGGGTCTTTGCCGGGGTCTTCCCGCTGGAGGAGACCTGGGCCGTCACGGATAAAGAGGGCGTCAGCGTCGGCGAGGCGCTGGCGCAGATCGGCTATATCGGCGAGCAGACCCCGGGAGAGCATCCCATCGGCGCCTATTTTGAGGCGCACATTGAGCAGGGACCGATTCTCGAAGATGAAGCGAAAACCATCGGTATCGTGCAGGGCGTGCTGGGGATCCGCTGGTACGACTGCGTGGTGACCGGCCAGGCGTCGCACGCCGGACCCACGCCGATGCGCCTGCGTCAGGATGCCCTGCAGGTGGCGACCCGCATTATGCAGGAGGTGGTCGCCATTGCCGGGCGCAGCGAAGAGGGACGCGGCACCGTCGGCAGCGTGCAGGTGTGGCCCAACAGTCGCAACGTGGTGCCCGGGGAGGTCACCTTCTCCATTGATATGCGCAATCTCAGCGATGCGCTGGTGGATGAAATGGATCGCCAGCTGCGGGCGTTTATCACGGAGGTTGAGCGGGAGAGCGGTCTGCAGGTGGCCCTGAAGCAGGTGAGCCACTATCCGGCGGCGCCGTTCGATGGCGAATGCCAGCAGGCCATTGCCGATGCCGCGCAGCGGCTGGGCTATCCGGCGCGGCCGATTGTCTCCGGCGCCGGGCATGACGCCGTGTATATGAGCTACCTGGCGCCGACCGGGATGATTTTTATTCCCTGCAAGGACGGGATCAGCCATAACGAAATGGAGTATGCCTCGCCGGAGCACGTCGCCGCCGGGGCCAACGTGCTGCTGCAGGTGATGCTCCAGTACGCCCGGCCGGTGTAGGCGCTCCTCCTCCCCGGCGACGCGTCAGGTCAGGCGCGGCTCCCGCTCCCTGCGCCAACCCGCTGGCGGCCAAATTTGCGCGAGCCCACCACGCACAGCACCACCCCGAGGGTGACCGCCAGCATCAAGGGGCTGACGGTTTCGTGCAACAGCGCCGCCGACAGGCCAAGCCCAAAGAACGGCTGCAATAGCTGGAGCTGGCCGACGGCGGCGATCCCGCCCGCGGCCAGCCCTTTGTACCAGAAGATAAAACCAATCAGCATGCTGAAGAGCGACACATAGCCCAGCGCGGCCCAGGAGGAGGTCGTTATGGCGCGCCAGGAGGCGGGCTGAACCATCAGCGAGGCGGGGAGCATCAACGGCAGGGCAATGAGCAGCGCCCAGCAGATCACCTGCCAGCCGCCGAGCTCCCGGGTCAGCTTTGCCCCTTCCGCATAGCCGAGGCCGCAGGCGATCACCGCCGCCAGCATCAGCAGATCGCCGCTGAGCGACGCCGCCGCACTTTGCGTCAGGGCGAATCCCATCACCAGCAGGCTGCCCAGCAGCGAAAAGATCCAGAAAGCCCGCCGCGGACGTTCGCCGCCGCGCAGTACGCCGAAGAGGGCGGTCATCAGCGGCAGCAGGCCAATAAACACAATCGAATGCGCCGAAGTGATGCGCTGCAGGGCCAGCGCCGTGAGCAGGGGAAAGCCGATCACCACCCCGGATGAGACGATGATCAGGGGCACAAGCTGCGCCAGGCGCGGGCGTTTCTGACGAAAGCCGACCAGCAGCGCGACGGCAAGCAGCCCGGCGATGGAGGCGCGCAGAAAGGTCAATAACAACGGATCCATATCCTGCACCGCCAGCCGCGTCGCGGGCAGCGAACCGCTGAAAATGATCACCCCCAGTAAACCATGAATCCATCCGGACCAGGGGCCGGGCGCCGATTTATCCAGTGTTGAATCTACCACGTTAACCTCGCGTTATCTGATTGGGCTGCGCCCGCTTGAGCATCGTCAGCGGCGATGGTAATGTGGCTAATCTGATACAATCAAATTATTGTCATAGATACATTTCACGATGAAAGCCCGATACAAAGCCGTTGTCGACCGATACGCGCAGGCGATCCGCAGCGGGCAGCTGCCCGCCGGCAGCCGTCTGCCGACGCACCGTACCCTGGCCGCCGAGGAACGCCTCTCGCTGGCCACCGCCACGCGCGTCTACCGTGAACTGGAGGAGATGGGGCTGGTCAGTGGCGAAACCGGGCGCGGCACCTTCGTGCGGGACCTCTCGCTGCCGCCGGGGCATGGGGTCGACCAGCAGGCGGTGGCCGCCGACGTCGTGGATCTTAACTTCAACTACCCTTCGCTGCCGGCGCAGGGCGATGCGCTGCGCGAGGCGCTCAGGCAGCTGGCGATGGCGGGCGATATTGACTCGCATCTGCGCTATCAGCCTCACGCCGGGCGGCTCGCCGAGCGGGAAATCATCGCCCGCCATTTGACCTGCCGGCACTTTGCGCCGGACGCGGAAAATGTCCTGATCGTCAACGGCGCGCAGCACGGGCTGGCGGTGACCGTTATGGGGCTGTTACGTCCGGGAGATGTGGTGGCGGTGGATGCGCTGACCTATTCGGGCTTCAAGGTGCTGGCGGCGCTCTATCATCTGGAGCTGGCGGCGATCCCCTGTCGGGCCGAAGGGCCGGACCTGCAGGCGCTTCACACGCTGTGCCAGCAGCGGCGGGTGCGGGCGGTGTATACCATGCCGACGCTGCACAATCCGCTGGGCTGGGTGCTCAACGCCGGGCAGCGGCAGGCGCTGGCCGACCTCGCGCGCCAGCACGATTTGCTGATTATCGAAGATGCCGCCTACGCCCGGCTGGTGAGCCGCCCGCCGCCGCCGGTGGTCAGCTATGCGCCGGAAAGAACGGTGTATGTCACCGGATTTTCGAAAAATATCGCCACCGGACTGCGCGTGGGGGTGGTGATTTCTCCGCCGCGCTATCGGCCGGAGATTGAGCGCGCCATCCGGGCCACGACGTGGAATACGCCGACGCTGATAAGCTCGCTGATCTGCGCCTGGATTGAAGATGGCACGGTGGCCCGCTTTGAAACGCAGAAACGCCAGGATGCGCGACAGCGGCAGCAGGTGGCCCGCGAGGTGCTCTGCGGCCTTCCCGTCGTGAGTCATCCCGATTCGTACTTCGTCTGGCTGCCGCTGGGCGAAGAGAGCCGGGCCGACCGGCTGGCGAATGCGCTGATGGAACGCCGTATTTCGGTGTCGACCGCCGAGCCGTTCTGCGTCTCCGCCACGATCCCACAGGCGCTGCGCATCGCGCTCGGTTCGGTGCCTTTCGACAGCCTGCGCCCGGCGCTGCTCAACGTGCGCGATGCCGTCGAGTATGAGCAATCCCGCTAACCCATCTGCTCCAGCTGGCCGCGCAGGACTTCCACCCCCCGGGCGATGGCGTCGGGGTTAATGGCGTGGAATCCCATGCGAAAGTAGTTATCCGGCGGCGCGGCGTTGAGAAAATGGCGCGCCCCGGGCTCAATCAGCACGCCGGCGTGGGCGGCGCGCCAGGTAAGCTGTTGGGTGTTGATCTGCGCCGGGGTCTGCAGCCAGAAGGCGTTAGCGTGTTCGCTCCCCGCCAGCGCGCGGCACGACGGCAGGTAGCGCTGCAGGGCGGCGTGCAGGCGCTCCCAGCGCTGGGCGGAGTCGTAATGGTAGCGCCGCAGATGGGTTTCATAATGGCCCTGGGCGAGGAAGTGGGCCATCTGGTACTGAATGTTGGTCGGCGGATGGCGATAGACCAGCCGGCGCAGGGCGCGCGCCTCGTCGATCAGGTCCGGGTCGGCGACCATAAACCCCAGCCGCAGCCCCGGCGACAGCGCCTTTGACAGGCTGCTGACATACACCACCCGGCCGCTGCGATCGCTGGCCTTCAGCGCCGGCAGCGGGTTTTGGGTAAAGTTACTCTCCGAGTCATAATCATCTTCAATGATCACCGCGTCATGGCGAGCGGCATGCTCCAGCAGCTGGCGGCGGCGCGCGCTGCTCATCGCCACTCCGGTGGGCACCTGGTGGCCGGGGGTGACATAGTAGTAATCGCAGGGACGCTCATTAAGCACGATCCCCTCTTCATCCACCGGGTGCGGCGCTACCTCGGCGTCGGCGAGCAGAAAGGTGTTGATGGCTTCGCGAAAGCAGGGGTTTTCGACGCCAATGCGGGTGGTGGAAGAGAGCAGCAGCCGTGTCAGCAGGTAGAGGGCGTTTTGCGAGCCCAGGGTGATGAGAATTTCGTCCGGGGCGGCGACAATGCCGCGCTTGGGCAGCACCCGGGTGCGGATCTGCTCGATGAGCATCGGCACATCCTGGTCAATATGGTCGACCACCCACGCCGGATCGCGCACCCCGCCGTGCAGCCAGTTGGCCGCCGAGCGCCAGGTAGCCAGCGGGAACTGTCGGGTATCGGGCTGGCCGTAGATAAACGGGTAGCGGTAGTGCATCCAGCCCGCCGGTTTGAGGATCGACTCCTGCTGGCTGGGGGTCATTTGCAGCCGGTCGCCCCAGCGTGGTGCAGCCGCTTCGCGCTGCGGTGCACTCTCGACCGCGGGAGGCGAAGCGTCGTGATAGTCGGGATGCAGGTAGTAACCGCTTCGCGGACGGCTTATCAGATAGCCCTCGTTGACCAGGCTTTCGAACACCAGGGCGGTGGTATTGCGCGAGACGTGCAGCTGGCTGGCCAGCTGGCGGCAGGAGGGCAGCGGGGTGTCGGCGGCGAAGATCCCGCTGAGAATGGCATTCACCAGCGTCTCTCGCACCTGCTCCTGCAAACCGCGGCCAGGCTCAAAATCAACGTGTAACAGGTGACGGATCATACGGGGCTCCTCTGGCAATAACGCATCGCGACCACCCCATAAGCTCAGCAAATTCCATACCACCCTTCCGCCATCTGACACAGCGATGCGGCCCATCTGGCTCTATACGGAATTGCAAAACGCTCCCACATTAAAAACGCATTCAGCCGCCGCGGACCGGAACCTCCCGGCCTCTATTTTGCATAAACCTTTTCGCGTTCTGGAATGAACCCGTCTGGCAAATCCATCAGGGGTGAAATAATGAAAAAATCATTGGCATCAATGTGTCTGAGCGCTGTATTAACGGTTGCTTTTTCTTATCACGCCGTCGCGGCCGATCTGCCGGAAATAGAAAAATCCGGCACCCTGAAAGTGGCGACGGAAGATGATTATGCGCCATTTAACTTTATGAATAATGGTCAGGCCGATGGCTTTAACAAAGATATGCTTGAGGAGTTACGTAAATACGCCAAATTTCATGTCGACCAGAGCATATTACCGTGGACCGGATTATTAGCGGCCGTCTCCACCGGACAATACGATATGGCCTTGACCGGGGCGGTTATTACCGATGAGCGGCTGAAGGTCTTTGATTTCACCCCGCCGTGGGCCTCCGCGCAGCACTATTTCGTCAAACGCGCTGGCGATACCTCGCTAAACACCATTGCCGATCTCAGCGGCAAAAAAGTGGGCGTGCAGGCGGGCAGCGCGCTGCTGGCGCGTTTGCCGGAGCTGAAGGCGATGCTGGAGAAGACCGGCGGCAAGCTGGGGCCGGTGGTGGAGTACCCCTCCTATCCGGAAGCCTACGCCGACCTGGCGAATAAGCGGCTGGATTACGTGATTAACGTGGTGATCTCGGTAAACGACCTGGCGAAAGCCAAACCGAAGGTCTTCGCCAAAGGGCTGGCCGTCTCCGGACCGGGCTATATGGCGTGGCCGATCCCGAAAAACTCGCCGCAGCTGCTGGCCTATATGACCAAGTTTATGAACCACATGAAGGAGACCGGCAAGCTCGCCGAGCTGCAGAAAAAGTGGTTTGGCGAAACCTATGACAACCTGCCCACCGAGGCGATCACCAGCCCGGAACAGTTTCATAAGCTTGCCGGTCTGTAATGTTCCGCGGCGGGCGACCGCCGCCTGTTGCTGAGAAGGAGGGCCTCATGGATGCAATTTCCTGGCAGTTATTAATCGAAGGCGCATGGACGACCCTCTGGATTTCGGCCATCGCTATCGCCTTCGGGGTGGTGGCGGGGCTGCTGATCGCCCTGGTGCGGATGCTACGCCTGCCGGTTATCGACCAGCTGCTGGTGGTCTATATCAGCCTGGCCCGCGCGACGCCGCTGGTGACGCTGGTGCTGTTTCTGTTCCTTTCCCTGCCCACGATGGGCATTAACCTCGACAAGAACGTGGCCGCCATCGTGGCGCTGACGCTTAACACCTCGGCGTTTAACGCTGAGATCTGGCGCAACGCCTTCCGCACCTTTCCGCGCGAACAGCGGGAGGCGGCGGAATCGGTGGGAATGCGCCGCTGGACCTACTTCCGCTACATCATGCTGCCGCAGATGTGGATCGAGAGCCTGCCGGCGCTGGTCAATGAGATGTCGTTTTTGATCAAAGGTAGCCCGGCGATCGCCGTGATCGGCGTGGTGGATCTCACCCGGGTGACCAACCGTATCTCCTCGGTCACCTACGAGCCGCTGTCGCCGATCCTCGCCGCCGGCCTGCTGTATGTGGCGATCATCGGCTGTTTATTGAAGCTGCAGGGGATTGCGGAACGGAAAGCCAGGCGCCTGGCGCGCTAGCAACGGGAGGTATTATGAATCAGTGGGGCGTTATCTGGTCGGTACGCGATAGCTTTATTGCCGGGTTATTCGCGACCCTCGAACTGTTTATTACCGCCGCCCTCGCGGCCCTTATTATCGGTATTGCGCTGTGTTATTTTAGCGAATATCAAAAGAAAGTCCTTAACCGGGTTATCATTGGTTTCGTCAGCCTGATGCGCGCGATCCCTTTTTTGATCCTCGCCTATCTGCTGTATTACGGACTGCCGCAGCTCGGTATTAGCATGGAGCCGTGGACCGCCGGTTTACTGGCCCTGATTATTTATCATGGCGCCTATTTCTTTGAAATATTGCGCAGCCAGCGGCGGGTATTTTCCGGCGGGTATATTGAAGCCGCCATTGCTCAGGGCTTTTCTCGCTATGCCATTTTTCGGCGGATTATTTTACCCAATATCGTCTCTTCCGCCTTACCGCTGATCGGCAATCAGCTGATTATCTGCCTGAAGGACACCGCTTTCCTGAGCATTATTACCGTTCAGGAGATCACCGCCGCCGCCAACAGCGTCCAGGCGACCTATTTTATTCCGTTTAACGCCTTTATCGTCGCCATTGGGCTTTACTGGGCGATCAGCATTCTGCTGGAGCTGCTGATTAAGCGCCTGACCGCCTGGGGAGCCAAAAGAGGAATGAGCCATGCCTGAGTCTATTGCCGTAAGCGTCAAAAACGTCTCCAAGCAGTTCGATAATGTGGAAGTCCTGCGGGATATTAACCTGACGGTGGAGAAGGGGACCGTGGTGAGTATTCTCGGCTCGTCCGGGTCGGGAAAATCCACCCTGCTGCGCTGTATGAACTGGCTGGAACAGCCGGACCGCGGCGAAATTCATATCAGCGGTCAGCGGCTGGGGATTGATGAGCAGCGCGGCCGGGCGATGTCGCACCGCCAGCTGGCGAAAATTCGCGAACGGGTTGGGATGGTCTTTCAGAGTTTTAACCTGTGGCCGCACCTGACCGTGCAGCAGAACGTCAGCGAGGCGCTGCTGCGCGTTAAGGGCATGAAACGAGACGAGGCGCAGGCCATGGCCATGCAGCAGCTGGAGAAAGTCGGCATGGCGCACAAAGCCGATGTCTACCCGATCACCCTCTCCGGCGGGCAGAAGCAGCGGGTGGCGATCGCCCGTTCGCTGGCGATGTCGCCGGAAGTTATCCTCTTTGACGAACCGACCTCGGCGCTGGATCCGGAGCTGGTGAACGAGGTGTTAGGGGTGATGAAAGCCCTTGCCGCCGAGGGCTACACCATGGTGGTGGTGACCCACGAGATGGATTTTGCCCGCCAGGTGTCCAATGAGGTGGTGTTTCTGGAGAAGGGACTGCTGATTGAGAAGGCGCCGCCGGAGAAGTTTTTCACGCAACCTGACTCCGAACGCGTCAGGCAGTTTCTGCAAAGCAGCCGCTAGACCGGCCTGTGCCCCTGCCGGCAGCGCCGGCAGGGGGAGCGTCGGGTTTCGCTTAATCCCGGTCGATGGCGAACGGCTGCCACGCCTGGCGCACCGGCATCACCTCCACCCGGTTAATGTTCATATGCGCCGGCAGCGTGGCGATATAAAACATCTGCTCGGCGATATCGCGCGCGCTCAGCGGCGTGGTGCCGCGATAGAGCTTATCCGATGCCGCCTGGTCGCCCTTAGTGCGCACCAGGGTAAATTCGGTCTCGGCAATCCCCGGCGCCAGATCGGTGACCCGCACGCCGGTGCCAAGCAGATCGCAGCGTAAGTTATAGCTGAACTGTTTTACAAAGGCCTTGCTGGCGCCATAGACATGGCTGCCGGGATAGGGCCACTGCCCGGCGATCGAGCCGATATTGATAATGCTCGCCCCGGCGCCATGGCGGATCAGCGTCGGCAGCAGGGCGTGGGTCATCGTCACCAGACCGGTGACGTTGGTGTCGATCATCGTTTTCCAGTCCTCCAGCGCCACCTCCTGCGCCGGCAGCGGCGACAGCGCCAGCCCGGCGTTGTTGATCAGGGTGGTGATATCGGCGAAATCGGCGGGCAGCGACGCCACCGCCGCAGCCACCGCCTCGCTGTCGCGAACGTCAAGCTCAATAATATGCACCGGCACCTGGGCGGCGAGTCTGTCCTGCAAGGCCTTCAGTCGCGGATAGCGGCGCCCGCTCAACACCAGCGACCAGCCCGCGTCGGCAAACACCTGCGCTGCCGCTTCGCCAAAACCCGAGGTCGCCCCGGTGATAAACACTACGTTGCTCGTTGCCATCTCATTCTCCTGTGCGGTTGTCCCTTCACTATAAAAACGCCGGACGGCAAGGCACAGGGCCAGACGACGGGCGGGGATGTGACACCGTGTCACATCGTTTTGCGCACACTGGCTCTATCCGATTTGCGC
Organism: Klebsiella sp. JN_Kp127; assembly: GCF_040062505.1. Classification (NCBI taxonomy): domain Bacteria; kingdom Pseudomonadati; phylum Pseudomonadota; class Gammaproteobacteria; order Enterobacterales; family Enterobacteriaceae; genus Klebsiella; species Klebsiella sp. JN_Kp127. The sequence continues at coordinate 1,698 of NZ_JBEAHS010000049.1, read as the reverse complement.
GGCCGCGGCCAATGATGAAGTCAACCACTACGACATGAGAGAGGGCAGGGTATGAAGCTGGCAATTCACAACGAGGTCGCGGTAAGCAATGACGAAGTTCGGCAATTGGATCGCGCCTATGTGTTTCATTCATGGTCGATGCAGGGCAATCTCAACCCGCTGGTCATCGCCGGGGCGCAAGGCTGCGAGCTATGGGATTATGAGGGGAACACCTGGCTCGACTTCAGCAGCCAGCTGGTGAACGTCAACATTGGTTATCAGCATCCCCGGGTGCTGGCGGCCATGAAGGCGCAGCTGGAGACCCTGGTCACCATCGCGCCCGCTACCGCCAACCTTGCCCGCGGCGAAGCGGCGAAGCGCATCGTCGACCTGGCGCCGGCGGGCTTCAGCAAGGTGTTTTTCACCAACGCCGGGGCGGATGCCAATGAGAACGCGATTCGCATGGCGCGGCTCTATACCGGGCGCGACAAGGTGCTCTCGGCCTATCGCTCCTACCATGGCAACACCGGCAGCGCGATCGCCGCCACCGGCGACTGGCGCCGGGTGCCGAATGAGTTCTCCCGCGGCCATGTGCATTTCTTCAATCCTTACCTTTACCGCAGCGAGTTCAACGCCGCGACCGAGGAGGAGGAGTGCCAGCGCGCGCTGGCCCATCTGCGGCGGATCATTGAATGCGAGGGGCCGACGGCTATCGCGGCGATCCTGCTGGAGTCCATCCCCGGCACCGCCGGGATCCTCGTGCCGCCGGCAGGCTATATGCAGGGCGTGCGCGCTCTGGCCGACGAGTTTGGCATCGTGCTGATCCTCGATGAGGTGATGGCCGGCTTTGGTCGTACCGGCAGCTGGTTCGCCTTCGAACAGGATGGCGTGGTGCCGGATCTGGTGACCTTTGCCAAGGGGGTTAACGCCGGCTACGTGCCGGCGGGCGGGGTGCTGATTAGCGAACCGATTGCCCGCTATTTTGACGATCACCTCTTTGCCGGGGGGCTGACCTACTCCGGCCATCCGCTGGCGATGGCGGCGATTGTCGCCACCATCGACGCGATGAAAGAGGAGAAGGTGGTTGAGAACGCGGCCTATATCGGCAACGAGGTGCTGCGCCCCGGTCTCGAGGCGCTGGCGGAGAAGCACGCCATTATCGGCGAGGTGCGCGGTCGCGGCCTGTTCCAGGCACTGGAGCTGGTGAGCAGCCGTGAACAAAAAACGCCGTTGACCGCCGCCGACATGGCCGCGATCAAAGGGGCCCTGACCGAAGCCGGGCTGCTGGCCTTTGTGGTGGAGAACCGCATTCATGTGGTACCGCCGTGCACCATTACTGCTGAGCAGGTGGCGCAGGGGCTGGGGATTTTTGATGCGGTCTTCGCCCGCTTTGCCAGCCTGGCGAAGTAGGGGAGGGTAGCGGAAGCGACCGCCGGACGGTTCCCTCTCCCTCCGGGAGAGGGCCAGGGTGAGGGGAAGGGCTGCCGTGTGGTTTTTTATGTTATCTGTGGCTTCAGCGTAGTTTGCGCTCCCGGCTAATCGTCTGCGTTATGTCAATTCCGGGCAGATTGCGCTCCCGGTTAATTTTCTGCGTTATGTCTCTTACGGCGGAGGGAGCGCACAGGGGGCGGCCAGTCGCCGCCGCCCCCTGTACCCCCGGGCTGCCGGGAACGTCTCAGCGATTTTGAGGCCGCCAGCACCGGCAGTTTCAGCAACAAT
>NZ_JBEAHS010000048.1:0-66138 GCF_040062505.1 Klebsiella sp. JN_Kp127 | reverse complement strand
ACCGGTACTAATGAACCGTGAGGCTTAACCTTACAACGCCGAAGATGTTTTGGCGGATTTGAGAGAATTTTCAGCACTGATTCAGAAGTACGAAATAGTTTGCGCAGCAGCAAGGCGGCAAATGATGCACGTCAGCAGGAGCATACATAAGTATGTGACTGCTGCGGGCGAATGCAGCCAACGCAGCTGATGCGATAAAATATTTCGTACTGAGCACAAAGAATTTGCCTGGCGGCACTAGCGCGGTGGTCCCACCTGACCCCATGCCGAACTCAGAAGTGAAACGCCGTAGCGCCGATGGTAGTGTGGGGTCTCCCCATGTGAGAGTAGGGAACTGCCAGGCATCAAATTGCAGTAAGCCGGGGTGACAACCGGTGGTAATAAAGCGGAAAAATTCGGTGGAGCGGTAGTTCAGTCGGTTAGAATACCTGCCTGTCACGCAGGGGGTCGCGGGTTCGAGTCCCGTCCGTTCCGCCACTTAATAAGAGCCCTGAGCATCTGCTCAGGGCTTTTTTGTTTTATCTGTTTCCGATTATTGCTAAATCAGCAAAAATCCTCTGCATTAATCGCTCTTTTTCCCCACCACACCATCAGCCATAATTTCATTCGTTAACCGAAATGAACAAATAACGAGGAAAAACATGGCAATCCCTGCATTTGGTCTTGGCACCTTCCGTCTGAAAGATGATGTTGTTATCGCATCCGTAAAAACCGCGCTGGAGCTGGGCTATCGTACTATCGACACCGCGCAAATCTACGACAACGAAGCCGCGGTGGGTCAGGCTCTCGCTGAGAGCGGCGTGCCGCGTGATGAGCTGTTCATCACAACCAAAATCTGGATCGAAAACCTGAGCAAAGACAAGCTGATCGCCAGCCTGCAAGAGAGCCTGCAGAAGCTACGCACTGACTATGTTGATCTGACGCTGATCCACTGGCCGTCACCGAATGATGCGGTAGCTGTTGAAGAGTTTATGGCTGCTCTGATGGAAGCGAAGGAGCTCGGCCTGACCCGTCAGATCGGTATCTCCAACTTCACTATTCCACTGATGGAGCGCGCGATTGCCGCCGTTGGCGCTGAAAACATTGCTACCAATCAGATTGAGCTTTCGCCGTATCTGCAAAACCGTAAAGTCGTCGATTGGGCGCATGAGCACGGTATCCATATCACCTCCTACATGACCCTGGCCTACGGTAAGGCGCTGAAAGATGAGGTGATTGCCCGTATCGCGGCGAAACATAATGCGACTCCGGCGCAGGTTATCCTGGCATGGGCGATGGGCGAGGGGTACGCGGTGATCCCGTCCTCGACGAAGCGTGAGAACCTGGCCAGCAACCTGAAAGCGCTGGATCTGGAGCTGGATGATGACGATCGCCAGGCGATCGCCGCGCTGGATTGCAACGATCGGCTGGTGAGCCCGGAAGGTCTGGCGCCGCAGTGGGATTAATCTCCTGCTTCCGGTATGCCCATCAGAGGGTACTACGACAGCTCCTTCGGGAGCTGTTTTACGTGTTCGCTCAGAAAATCAATAAACGCCCTGATACGTGTGCTGACGGCTCTATCGCTGTAGTACACCGCGCTGAAGGGCATCTCCACCGGCAAACGTTTGTCGGCCAGTAGTTCCACAAACTCCCCACTGGCTATCTCTTTATCCACCATATAATCCGACAGGCAGGCAATACCGTTCCCGGTCAGACACAGTTGCTTGAGCGTTTCCCCACTGTTCGATGATACCGCCGCCTCAATCTCTAACAACTGACCATCGCAACAGGATACTGGCCAGGTGTTCAGAGAGACGGGTTCAGTAAAGCCCAGACATTGATGTTGTTTCAGATCTGACGGATGCTGCGGCACGCCGTAGCGCGAAACATACTCTGGCGAGGCGACGATCTTCCGATAGCTGGTGAACAGCGGTCGGGCGCGCAGGCTGGAATCGGTTAAGGTTCCGGCCCGAATAGCCACATCCACTTTTCGTTCAATCAGATTAATAAATGTTTCTGACGACACGAGCGACAGCGTCATTTCCGGGTAACGCTCGCGAAATGGCTTCACCAGCGGCATGAGAAAATGCAGCATCACCGGCGTCGCGGCATCCACCCGCAGCAGGCCTCGCGGCGTCGTGCGCGTTTCCAGCAGGTCGTTTTCTGCCGCCGCCATCTCCTGCAATACCACCTGCATCCGGCGAAAATAGCGCTCGCCTTCCTCTGTCAGACTGAGCTGACGGGTGGTCCGATTGAGCAGGCTAACACCAAGCTTGGACTCGAGCTTTTTGACTGCCCGGCTGACGGCAGAGTTGGCCTGACCCAGCTGTTCGGCCGCCCGGCTGAAACTCCCGCTTTCCACTACCGCCACAAAGATGGCGATCTCCTCGGATGTGGCTCTCATTATTGCACCTGTAGCAAAATTCTATTGATACTTTGATAGTTTTTGTTATTTATACAACCCTTCATACTACGTGTCATCTTAATCCTGATGCTACGGAGTAAATTATGCCACTGGCGCTATTTGCCTTAACCATCGGTGCCTTCGCAATTGGCACCACTGAATTCGTGATTGTCGGCCTGGTCCCGACGATTGCCCAACAACTCTCTATTTCGCTGCCGTCGGCAGGCCTGCTGGTTTCTATCTACGCGCTGGGCGTGGCGATCGGCGCCCCGGTGCTGACGGCGTTAACGGGGCGTATGCCGCGTAAACAGCTGCTGCTGGCGTTGATGGTCCTGTTTACGGCGGGTAATGTGCTGGCCTGGCAGGCCCCGGGCTATGAAACGCTGATCCTGGCGCGCCTGCTGACCGGTCTGGCACACGGCGTGTTCTTCTCTATTGGCTCGACAATCGCCACCAGCCTGGTGGCAAAAGAGAAAGCAGCCTCGGCTATCGCCATTATGTTCGGCGGCCTGACGGTCGCGCTGGTGACCGGGGTGCCATTCGGGACTTTCATCGGTCAGCATTTTGGCTGGCGGGAAACGTTCCTCGCGGTATCGATTCTGGGGGTGATTGCGCTTATCAGCAGTCTGATTCTGGTGCCGAATAATATCCCGGGCCGCGCCAGCGCCAGCCTGCGCGATCAGCTGAAAGTCTTAACCCATCCGCGCCTGCTGATGATCTATGCCATTACCGCGCTGGGCTATGGCGGCGTGTTTACCGCCTTTACCTTCCTTGCGCCGATGATGCAGGAGCTGGCCGGCTTCAGCCCGTCAGCCGTGAGCTGGATCCTGCTGGGCTATGGCGTCTCGGTGGCTATTGGCAACGTATGGGGCGGCAAACTGGCCGATAGGCATGGCGCTGTCTCCGCGCTGAAGTTTATCTTCGCCGCGCTGGTTGTGCTGCTGCTGGTGTTCCAGCTGACCGCCAGCATTCACTATGCCGCGCTGGCAACGGTGCTGGTGATGGGCGTTTTCGCCTTCGGCAACGTGCCGGGCCTGCAGGTGTACGTGGTGCAAAAAGCAGAGCAGTACACCCCCGGGGCTGTCGACATCGCATCCGGCCTGAATATTGCCGCCTTCAACGTCGGCATCGCGCTGGGGTCGATCGTCGGCGGACAGACGGTCGAGCGGTACGGTCTGGCGCAGACGCCGTGGATTGGCACGGTGATTGTGCTGGTCGCTTTGCTGTTGGTGGTCCTGAGCGGACGTTTAGATAAATTGCCACGCCGTTCGGCAGCGCTTTCTCCCGAAGGCTAAGGGTTTCTCGCAATTTGCATTGAAAGTGTATGGGAAAATCCCTATAACAGAATAACCAGTCGTCGTCGGGCTGGTTTCTGTTATCGAGGATTAATGCCCAAATTGCGAAAGAACACCTACGCCATGCGCTATGTCGCCGGACAACCTGCGGAGAGAATATTGCCTCCGGGGGCGTTTGCGGGCGTGAGTCCGGTTTATCCCGCCGGCACGCCGTTAAGCAGCGATGAGAAAATCCGCGTGCTGGTGTGGAATATCTTCAAACAGCAGCGCGCAGAGTGGCAGTCGGTCCTTAAGAATTTTGGCAAAGACGCGCACTTAGTCCTGTTGCAGGAGGCGCAGACGACGCCGGAGCTGGTCAGGTTCGCGACCACCAACTATCTGGCCGCCGATCAGGTGCCTGCGCTGGTGCTGCCGCAGCATCCTTCCGGCGTGATGACGCTGGCTTCCGCCCATCCTATCTATTGCTGCCCATTGCGCGAACGTGAACCTATTTTGCGTCTGCCTAAATCAGCATTAGTGACTGTCTATCCGCTGCCCGATGCGCGGCTGTTAATGGTGGTCAATATCCATGCCGTTAACTTCAGCCTTGGCGTCGACGTCTACAGCAAACAGCTGCTGCCGATTGGCGATCAGATCGCCCATCACAGCGGGCCGGTGATCATGGCCGGCGACTTCAATGCCTGGAGCCGCCCGCGGATGAACGCCCTGTACCGCTTTGCACGCGAGATGTCGCTGCGTGAAGTTCGTTTCCCGGACGATCAGCGCCGCCGCGCGTTTGGTCGCCCGCTCGATTTTGTGTTCTACCGTGGGTTAAGCGTGCACGATGCTTCCGTGCTGGTAACCCGCGCCTCCGACCACAACCCGCTACTAGTCGAATTCAGTCCCGGCAAGCCTGATTAATTTAAGGTTGGTCAGGCCTGCCATGGGGCAGGCCTGCGCATGCATGGTGCTGCCTTTTATTACTCAAAAAACCGTAAGGACAAGACAACATGACAACACGCTCTCACCATGACAACGTCGAAAAGCAGTTCGGCTCCCAGGCCAGCGCCTATCTGACCAGCGCCGTGCACGCCTCTGGTCGCGATCTGCAGCGGCTGGCGGAACGACTGGCTGATTTTCCTCAGGCGAAAGTGCTGGATATGGGCTGCGGGGCAGGGCACGCCAGCTTTACCGCGGCGGGACAGGTTGCCGAGGTGACCGCCTATGATTTATCGAGCCAGATGCTGGAGGTCGTTGCCGCCGCGGCAAAGGAGAAAGGTTTTAGCAATATCGTGACCCAGCAGGGGTATGCCGAAACGCTGCCGTTCGCTGATGCCAGCTTTGATATCGTTATCAGCCGCTATTCTGCTCATCACTGGCATGACGTTGGCCAGGCGCTGCGCGAGGTGAAACGTGTCCTCAAGCCGGGTGGGGTGATGATCGTGATGGACGTGATGTCGCCGGGCCATGTGGTGCGTGATGTCTGGCTGCAGACGGTGGAAGCCTTGCGCGATACCTCGCACGTGCGTAATTATTCCAGCGGCGAGTGGCTGACGCTGGCGACGGAGGCGGGGCTGGTGATTAATCAACTGTTGACCGATCGCCTGCCGCTGGAGTTCAGTTCGTGGGTGGCGCGGATGCGTACCCCTGAGCCGCTGGTGGAGGCGATTCGTTTATACCAGCAGAGCGCCTCGGCGGAGGTGAAAGCCTACTTTGAGTTACAGCAGGATGGTTCCTTTACCAGCGATACCATCATGTTTGAAGCGCATAAAGCGGTTTAATACGGACAACAAAAAAGGCACCGGGGGAAGTCGGTGCCTTTTTATCGAACCCTGACGTATCAGGACTCTGGTCGATCGCTGTTTTTCACAAACAGCGTTAGCTGATCGCCAGGCCGCAGATTGTCGGTATCGCTGTTCCAGCGCATGACGTCGCGAATATTAACGCCATGACGTTTGGCGATGCTCGACAGCGAATCACCTTTGCGAACGCGATAGGTGATGCTATCGCTGTTATTCGCCAGACGCTGCGCGCTGCTGCCGGCGCCGATAACCAGGTTCTGTCCAACCTTCAATCCAGAGCCGCGCAGGTTATTCCACTGCTGCAGATCGCGGGTCGTGACGCCGAGACGGGAAGCAATCCCGGAAATGGTATCGCCGGAACGCACCTTATAGCTTCGGCTGGTCAGCGGCGTATTATCCGCGAGCTGCGTCGGCTGTACGGCGGCAATGTCGCCAGAGGCCAGCGATTCACGCAGCTGGGCTGCGTGTTTCTGCGGCACCATGACGTACTTTGGCCCGCTAGCGCCCAGCGTTGACCCCTTTACGCCGGCGTTGAAGGTCTTCAGCTTGCTGACCGGCATACCGGCCATATCCGCGAGCTGAGAAATATCAACCGGACTGTCGAGGCGAACGCGCGCCAGCGCACGGCTTTCATCAGCCGTAGGCAACTTTACGCCGTAACGTTTGCTGTTTTTGAGGATGTCGCTCAATGCCAGCATTTTCGGTACGTAGACTTTCGTTTCATGCGGCAGAGACAGCGACCAGAAATCGGTGGGTTTGCCACGCGAACGGTTCGCTTTCACTGCCTTCATGACCCGACCTTCGCCGCTGTTATATGCCGCAACCGTTAACAACCAGTCGCCGTCGAACATTTTGTTCAGACGTTGCATCATGTCCAGCGCCGCGGTAGTCGATGCGACAACGTCACGACGCGCATCGTAACTGCGGGTCTGTTTTAAACCATAATTGCGCCCTGTGCTCGGAATGATCTGCCAGATGCCTGCGGCATTGGCGCCAGACGTCGCGTGTGGGTCAAAAGCGCTCTCCACTATGGGTAGTAATACCAGTTCCATTGGCATGTTACGTTTCTTAACCTGCCCGGCTATCCAGTACATATACGGCTCTGCCCGTAAAGTTACATCGTGGAGATAGCTCTTATTTCTTAAGTACTTCTGTTTTTGCTCGCGAATCCGGGGGTTATCCGGTATTCCCATCTTTAGCTCGTCGCCTATGGAAGTCCACAGATCCTGGTCTTGCGCGTAGAAGGTTCCATCATCTAGCCAGCGCGCTTGACTTGTGAACTTGCCTGCTTCCCCTTGACCAGCCGCAGAAAGGCTCTGTGCTCGCTGTTCGACGGTGCCATCGTGCTTAGACGCCTGGCACCCCACCAGCAGGACAGAGGCGAATAATATCGCTCGTGCCTTCATGTGTGTGTCAATAGTTGCTTAAAAGACGACCAAGGATAACGGCGAAGTTAGCCGATGACAAGAATTAAATATCAGAATTCGTCTTTCTTTGACCTTAACCACGCAAATCGCGCCACAGAGTGTTGCAATTTTGTTTCTTTGTTAATTTTGTCAATTAAATCAATATTATTTACCCGTAAAAATAAATTTATACGCCGCTCGTTTTTCAGAATTACGGGTAGTGTCTTTTGTTTTTTTGCACGTAACTCATTAACTTTATGATAGTAATCGTTTATGTCCCTATCATCAGGCAGGATACTCAACGCAAACTTCATATTCGCTAACGTATATTCATGTGCGCAACATATAAGGGTTTCTTCAGGAAGGGCGTTAATCTTCATAAATGATTGATACATCTGCTCTGCAGTGCCTTCGAACAGCCTTCCGCAGCCGCCGGAGAACATCGTGTCGCCGCAAAACAGATAAGGTTCGCTGTAGTAACAGATATGTCCTAATGTGTGACCTGGCGTGGAGAAAATGGAAAAATCGACCCCGAGAATTGACAGCCGATCGCCATCGTTTACTACCTGAGTAATCCCCTTATCCTGGGTTTCTGCCGGCCCGTAAACCACCAGAGAGGGGAATTTTTCACGTAATTGTTTTACGCCGCCGACGTGATCCTGATGGTGATGGGTCAATAAAATGGCCTCGGGCTGCCACTGGTTTTCCTCGATTGCCGCCAGAACCGGCGCGGCCTCGCCCGGGTCAACGATGATGCAGCGGCCGTGATTCTCAGTGAGAACCCAGATGTAGTTGTCCTGAAACGCGGGAATACTGATAAGATTCATAAATTACCTCTAAAGCGTAGCGGAAGGTGGCAATGAAGCCGGCAAGGATACCTCATACAGTGACAGCGCCTGAGCATTGGTCCAGTATGCCGTGGGGCGAATACTATCGCGAAACGCTGGAGCAGCAGATGAAGCCATGGCTGGCTAAATTATATGGCTTTCATCTGCTTAAGATTGGCAATCTGAGCGCGGAAATCAATACCGAAGCTTGCGCCATCTCGCACCAGGTGAATGTCTCGCTGGCGGGAAACCCAATGCAGGTCCGGGCCGACCCGCTGCATTTGCCCTTTGCCGAAAAGTCCGTCGACGCCTGCCTGCTGGCGCATACCCTGCCGTGGTGCAGCGATCCGCATCGCCTGCTACGGGAGGCCGATCGCGTCCTGATCGATGATGGCTGGATGATCCTGACCGGGTTTAATCCGGTGAGCCTGATGGGATTGCGTAAACTGGTGCCGGTGCTGCGCAAAGGCACGCCGTACAACAGCCGTATGTTTACGTTGATGCGCCAGCTGGACTGGCTGTCGCTGCTCAACTTTGAAGTGCTGCATTATGGGCGTTATCAGGTTTTACCCTGGTCGCGGCATGGCGGCAAACTGCTGAGCACCCATCTGCCAGCGCTGGGCTGTTTGCAATTGATTGTCGCCCGCAAACGGACTATTCCGCTCACCCTTAATCCGATGAAGTCAGGGAAAGCGAAAACCCAGCTGCGGCCGGCAGTAGGCGCCACCCGGCAGTGGCGCAAGGGGCAGAATTAGCTCTCCGGCTGGTAGCCGAGGTCGTCCTGAGTGGGATGGGAGGCCGCAGCGCGGGCCAGCTCGTCGCAGCGTTCGTTTTCTGGATGGCCGGCGTGGCCCTTCACCCACTCCCATTTGATCTTATGCTGGCCAAGCGCGGCGTCCAGCCTCTGCCAGAGGTCGACATTCTTTACCGGTTTTTTCTCTGCCGTTTTCCAGCCGCGCTTTTTCCAGTTGTGGATCCACTGGGTGATCCCCTGGCGGACATACTGGCTGTCGGTGCTGAGCACCACCTCGCAATGCTCTTTTAACGCTTCGAGGGCGACGATCGCCGCCATCAGTTCCATGCGGTTATTGGTGGTCAGACGGTAGCCGGCGCTAAAGGTTTTTTCGTGCTGGCGGTAGCGCATGATGGCGCCGTAACCGCCGGGTCCTGGATTTCCCAGGCAAGAGCCGTCGGTGAAAATTTCTACCTGTTTGAGCATCTCTGGTAGACTTCCTGTAATTGAAATCGATTTGTAAACGATAAGTCTGACATAAATGACCGCGATGAGCACTGCAATTACGCGCCAGATTGTTCTCGATACCGAAACCACCGGTATGAACCAGATCGGGGCGCACTACGAAGGACACAAGATCATTGAGATCGGCGCCGTGGAGGTGATTAACCGCCGCCTGACCGGTAACAATTTCCACGTCTATCTCAAGCCCGATCGGCTGGTGGATCCGGAGGCGTTCGGCGTGCATGGGATCGCCGACGAATTCCTGCTGGATAAACCCACCTTTGCCGACGTGGCCGATGAATTTATGGATTACATCCGCGGCGCGGAGCTGGTGATCCATAACGCCTCGTTCGATATCGGTTTTATGGATTATGAGTTCGGTAAGCTGAACCGCGGGATCGGGAAAACCGAGACCTTCTGTAAAATCACCGACAGTCTGGCGCTGGCGCGGAAAATGTTTCCCGGCAAGCGCAACAGTCTGGATGCGCTATGTTCGCGCTACGAAATAGACAACAGCAAGCGTACGCTGCACGGGGCACTGCTCGATGCCCAGATCCTTGCCGATGTCTATCTGATGATGACCGGCGGCCAGACGTCGATGGCGTTCTCTATGGAAGGCGAAAGCCAGCAGCAGGCAGGCGAGATGGGGATTCAGCGCGTCGTTCGCGCCGCCAGCCAGTTACGGGTGGTTTATGCCTCTGATGAAGAGCTGGTGAACCATGAATCCCGCCTCGATCTGGTACAAAAGAAAGGCGGAAGCTGCCTGTGGCGTGCCTGATAACCACTAAAATGGATTAAAAGTAGGCGGTTGGGCGATTTTTGCAGCAAACGATTCAAAACGGTAGAAAAAGCGTTGACGGGGTAGAGGGGAATCCGTAATATTCGCCTCGTTCCCAACGGAACAACAACGCGGAGCGGTAGTTCAGTCGGTTAGAATACCTGCCTGTCACGCAGGGGGTCGCGGGTTCGAGTCCCGTCCGTTCCGCCACTATTCAGAAAGCCTGAATCAGCAATGATTCAGGCTTTCGTCGTTTTCGTCGCCGAATTTCAGCGCGCCTCTTGTTCCTCCTGCATACACTGCATGAATACCCGCATCGCCGGACTGATTGTTTTCCCGGCGTGATGGGCGCAGAGCGCATGGATCGTCAGCGGCGTCTCGCTGAACGGCAGCTCGACCAGCGTCCCGCGTTTGAGTTCCTCCTCTACCGCAAAGCGCGGCAGAAAACTCACCCCCAGATTGCCCGCCACGCACTGCTTGATGCTTTCAATACTCCACAGTTCGATGGTGTTCTCCATGGTAATGCCGCGCTGGCGCAGGGTACTTTCAAAAATCTGCCGGAACACGCACTGGGGTTCGTTGATGATAAAGCTCAATGGGATATGCTGCCGCGGGCGCAGGAAGTCGACCGGCGCCTGATCGACTGACGCGACCAGCGCCAGCGGCTGCGGGCCAAGTTCCATCATGGTGAGCGCATCATCGTTGCCAACCCGGTAAAACACCCCCAGGTCGACTTCGTCAGCGAGCAGCGCATCACGGATGCTGTAGCAATTGAGCGACTGCAGTGACAGGCGGACCTTCGGGGCGCGTTGCTTAAAACGCTGCAGCACCGGCGGCATTTTGTACGCCAGCAGGGTTTCACCAGTGGCGACGCGAAGTTCGCCGCCGGGTTCATCGTCCTGGCGCGCCGCCTGGCGAATCGACGCCATCACTTTGGTCAGATCGTAGACATGCGGCAGGACATTTTTACCCGCGGCGGTGAGACACATTCGTCGGCCAATTTTCTCAAACAGCGGGATGGCAAGCTCCTGCTCAAGCTGCTGGATATGAAAGGTTACGGTGGACTGGGTGCAGCACAGTTTCTGCGAGGCGCGCAGAAAGGATCCTTCTTCGACAACCGTTTTGAAGGTGATAAAGCGTCGCAGATCCATATTTCCTCTTTATATCGAAATTCTCGAATTAAGAATGAAAAAACATTCATTTTTTTAAATTATCAGCTTCGGGTACTGTCTGCCAGTCAAGAGGAGAAAACACGTGACACCTACCCTGATTAGCGCCTTTTTAACTTACACCCTGATCACCGCTCTGACGCCCGGGCCGAATAATATTCTGGCGCTGAGCAGCGTCACCGCGCACGGCTTTCGACGGAGCATACGGGTTCTGGCCGGCATGAGCCTGGGGTTTGTGATCATCATGCTGATTTGTGCCGGGCTGACGTTCACTCTCGTTACCCTGGATGAGGGGATAACCTCCCTGCTACGCTGGGTCGGCGCGGGGTATATCCTGTGGCTGGCCTGGCATATTGCCCGCAGCGACCCGGCCAGCGGTGGGCAGGAGGAGCGGCCTGTCAGCTTCTGGGCCAGCCTGGGGCTGCAGTTTGTGAATGTAAAAATTATCCTGTACGGCATCACGGCCCTGTCGACCTTTGTTCTGCCGGTGACTCGCGAGCCATTCTGGCTGGTGATGATAAGCCTGTTGCTATCAGTAATAGGCGTTGCCGGCAATCTTTGCTGGGCGCTGGCCGGTCAGCTGTTTCAGCCGGTGTTCGAACGCCATGGAAGAGGGTTAAATCTGCTGCTGGCGCTGCTGTTGGTCTGGTGCGCGGTACGAATGTTTATGGAATGAATTAAGGGAGCGTAACGCTCCCCTGCGGTTATTTATCCTGCGCCAGGGCGGGTTGCCCTTCATTTACCCAGGTCATAAAGATCCGGTAACCGATGGCCAGCAGGGTGGCGCCGAGGAACATACCGAGAATGCCGTTAGAGGCCATTCCGCCAAGGGCGCCCAGCAGCACCACCGGCATTGGCGCATCAACTCCGCGCCCCAGCAGCAGTGGTTTGAGGACGTTATCGGCCATACCGGCGACGATCAGCAGGACAGTATAGAAGATATCCATTCCGGTACTGTGGGTGCCGAGACTCCACATCAGCGCGATGGCCGGGGCCGTCACCAGGATCACCGGCACCTGTGCAATGCCGAGGATCAGGGCAAGTATAAAGAAGATCCCGACGGCGGGGATGCTGGCCATCAGCATGATCACCCCGACCAGCAGCGCCTGGATCAGTGCCACCCCGATGACGCCCTGGGCGACCGCGCGGATGGTGCTGGTGCACAGGCGGGTGAGGGTCACGCCTTTATTCTCATCGGTAATACGGATGGCAATACGCTGCGCGCTGATGGCGCCCGCCGCGCCCCAGGCCATCATAATACCCGAGACGATAAACGAAATAATAAAGCCAATCAGCCCGCCGCCCATGCTGGCTAATATGCTGAGCAACTGTTTGGCAATATCGCCAATTTGCGAACGGTAATTGCTGAGCAATCCTGGCAGATCCACGGACGCCCGCATCCACAGAGCGCTAAGCCGTTCGCCAACGATCGGTAAAGAGGCAATTCGTGAAGAGGGTGGGGGAATGGTAAAGCTCTGGCTGCCCATCCGGTCGATCATCGCGCTGGCGCTTTCCGCCAGCGAGGTGATCATCAGCACTGTGGGGATAATAATCAGTAAAATACCTAACAGCACCAGCACCACCGACGCCAGTCCCTGTTTACCGGCGAAAAGCCCGGCAAAATATTGATGTAAAGGATAGAGCGCCACGGCCAGAATCAACGCCCAGAGCATCATATTGACGAAGGGAGAAAAGACGGTAAAACAGAATGAGGCCAGCGCCAGAATAAGACTGAACCGAATAAACATATCGAGAAAGCGGGTGACCAGCCGTTTTTCTATTAACTGAAGATTATTATTATCCATTTTCCATTACGCTCATAAAATATGCATACGCCAACGCTCAGCCGGGTTCAACAAAACAAGCTGGCAACAGAAAAGTCATGCGTTTACAACGCAGAAGTTAATTGAAAATGATCTCCGCCCGTTTGGTTGTGGGCCTTTTAATGAGTGTAGAACAGAAATGAAGGGCGCCTTGTAAATATTCTGCTGGATGCGGCAAGAGGAAATTCCGCTTTCTTTTCCCGCAGAAGGGGGAAGAAAGCGGAGGGGGATTAATCCAGAGTAAAAGGATCGGCATCGCGCCAGGCGGGGAATTTTTCACGATATTCCTGGAGGGCGCTCAGCGACAGTTCGGCGTCAAGACGAGTGGCCTGATGCGGATCGGCGGTGGCGACAATCTCCCCCTGGGGACTGATAATCCGGCTATCACCGCGGTAATGATGACCGTTGCCGTCGGTGCCGACCCGGTTACAGCCGGCGACGTAGGCCTGGTTCTCAATCGCGCGGGCGACCAGCAGCGACTGCCAGTGCAGCGAGCGCGGCGCCGGCCAGTTCGCCACATACAGCGCCAAATCATAGTCGTTAAGGTTACGCGACCATACCGGAAAGCGCAGGTCGTAACAGACCAGCGGCAGGATCCGCCATCCGCGCCATTCAAAGACCACGCGCTTGTCTCCGGCCTCATAGTGATGGTGTTCATCCGCCATACGAAACAGGTGACGTTTATCATAATGATGGACCGTGCCGTCAGGCTCGACCAGCAGGAAGCGGTTAACGGCCCCGCGCTCAGTTTGCAGCGCCGCGCTGCCGGCGATCAGCGCCTGGGTTTGCGCCGCCCGGGCATGCATCCACGCTACCACCTCGGCCTCGGGTAAAGATTGTTTTGCCGCTTCCATCGCAAAGCCGGTGGTAAACATCTCAGGTAAAACAATGATATCGCGCCCGACAATCCCTTCCAGTTGGCGATCAAAATGGCGCAGGTTAGCAGGGCCGTCCATCCAGACCAGCGGTTGTTGCAACAGCGTAATTTTCAGGCCAGGCACAATGGTCAACTCCATTCTCATGAGGGGGTTAGGTTAACTGTAACACCTTATCAGCCTCGCGGCGGTCCGCGGAATATTTTGTTAAAAAAATGCTACTAACAGGAACGGCGGGGGAAGGAGAGACGAAAAAAAGGCGGGGAAAATTCCCCGCCCGGCGTGTGATGTGGTTGTTGTTTTATTATGCGGCTTCAACGTTGCGAACTTTTTCCGGCAACTTTACCGGCTGGGTTGCCAGCTCCTCTGGCGCAAAGTCGTCAACGTTAATGCTGCGCAAGCGACTGTGCTCTGCTCGGGTCAAAATGGCGGCTTCATCCTGACTGATTAAGCCTTTCGCCAGGGCATGGGCGGCCAGTTCGTCGAGACGGGTGAACGGCAGATTTTTACCCAACTCTTTGCAGATACGCTGGTGGATAGGATCGGCCGCCATCACTTCCAGCAGCGCCTCTTCCAGCAGGCCGACCGGGTTATGCTCGCTCGGCGTCAGGTACTGACCGCGACCGATGCGGGAGCGGGTGGCGCTGGGCACCTGCAGAATTTTAGCGACTTTATGGTCCAGCTTATCCGACGGCGCATGGTGATGACGACCGGTCGGGAAGATGACCAGGCGCATTGCGCCAGCCACCAGACGATTGGGGAAGTTTTTCAGCAGATCGTCGATGGCCTGCTCGGCCTGATGCAGCGCATCCTGCACCCCCCAGTGAACCAGCGGCAGATCGGCTTCATTGCGTCCTTCATCGTCATAGCGTTTCAGCACCGCCGAGGCCAGGTACAGCTGGCTTAACACATCCCCCAGACGCGCGGAGATACGTTCGCGACGCTTGAGACTGCCCCCCAGTACCGCCATCGAGACGTCTGACAGCAGCGCCAGGTTAGCGCTCAGACGGTTCATTTGCTGATAGTAGCGGCGGGTGACGTCGCGGGTCGGCGCGCTGCTGGTGCGTCCGCCGGTCAGGCCCAACCAGAAACTCCGTACTTTGTTACTGCCGACATGGCCGATATGTTTGAACAGCAGCTTGTCATAGGCGTTCAGGTCGTTGTTCTGCGCGGCAGCCATCTCCTCCAGCACGTACGGATGGCAGCGAATCGCACCCTGACCGAAGATCATCATGCTACGGGTCAGAATATTCGCACCTTCCACGGTGATGGCGATAGGCGCGCCCTGATATGCCCGGGCGAGGAAGTTGCCTTCGCCCAGCATAATGCCTTTCCCGCCGGTAATATCCATTGCGTCGATAATGGCGCGCTGGCCGCGGTGGGTGCAGTGATATTTCACGATCGCGGAGAGCACCGCCGGTTTCTCGCCGAGCATAATGCCGTAGGTAATCAGCGAGGCCGCAGCATCCATCACATAAGCATTACCGGCAATGCGCGCCAGCGCCTCTTCAATGCCTTCCATTTTACCGATCGAGATTTTGAACTGGCGGCGAATATGGGCGTAAGCCCCGGTCGCCATAGCCACCGATTTCAGGCCGCCGGTGGAGTTGGACGGCAGCGTAATACCGCGGCCCACCGACAGACATTCAACCAGCATGCGCCAGCCCTGACCGGCCATCCCCGGCCCACCGATGATGTAATCGATCGGCACGAAGATATCTTTGCCGCGGGTTGGGCCGTTCTGGAACGGGACGTTAAGCGGGAAGTGGCGACGGCCAATTTCCACGCCCGGGGTGGAGGTCGGGATCAGCGCGCAGGTGATGCCCAGCTCTTCTTCCCCGCCCAGCAGACGATCCGGGTCAGAAAGTTTAAAGGCCAGTCCCAGCACGGTGGCGATAGGCGCCAGCGTAATGTAGCGTTTGTTCCATGTCAGGCGCATACCCAGCACCTGCTGGCCCTGCCAGTCGCCCATGCAGACCACGCCGGTATCCGGGATGGCGCCGGCGTCGGAGCCCGCTTCCGGGCTGGTGAGTGCGAAGCAGGGGATCTCCAGCCCGCGTGCCAGACGCGGAAGGTAATGGTTTTTCTGCTCTTCAGTACCGTAATGCTGCAGCAGCTCGCCCGGGCCCAGTGAGTTCGGGACGCCGACGGTGATCGCCAGAATGCCGGAGACGCCAGAGAGCTTCTGCAGCACCCGCGACTGGGCATAAGCGGAGAATTCAAGCCCGCCATACTCTTTCTTGATGATCATCGCGAAGAAGCGGTGTTCTTTCAGATACGCCCACAGCTCCGGCGGCAGATCGGCCATTTCGTGGGTGATGGCGAAGTCGTTAGCCATCCGGCAGGCTTCTTCCACCGGGCCGTCGAGGAAGGCTTGCTCTTCGGGGGTCAGACGCGGCTGCGGATAGTTATGCAACTTATGCCAGTCAGGATTACCGCGAAACAGATCCCCCTCCCACCAGGTGGTCCCGGCGTCGATGGCTTCCTTTTCAGTACGCGACATCGGCGGCATGACCTTGCGGAAGGCGCGAAACGCCGGTGCGGAAATCATGGATTTACGCATAGGCGCAAAGTTAAACGGCAACAGAATGATCGCCAGCGGCAGCAGCAGCCAGATATTCCACAGACCGGCCGCGCCGAGCGCTGCGGTCCAGGCGAGCAAGATCACGCTGCTGAGCAGCAGGCTGACCCGGTGATAGAAGAGCGCACCGAGTAAAACAACGGTTGCAACAATACTCAAAATCATCATAGAGAAATGCTCCCTGTGCTTGTAGGAGGTCTGACCACTTGTGATGTATTGGTTGTAGTGCATGCCTTTTTATTTAGCAATGTGTTTACAAAATAATTACAACCTTGCTCACATTGTTGTATGCAAAAGCGGCACATAAAATCAAAAGGGCGGGGGATAACACAGCCTGCTGCTTCTCGCTTCGGCGGCTATCCGGTACACTGCCAGGGTTATTCCACTCATACTGAAGGATTATCCTCATGTACCAGGATCTTATTCGTAACGAACTGAACGAAGCCGCGGAAACGCTGGCTAACTTTCTGCAGGACGAAGCCAATATCCATGCTATCCAGCGTGCCGCTGTCCTGCTGGCGGATAGCTTTAAGGCGGGTGGTAAAGTGCTGTCCTGCGGCAACGGCGGTTCCCATTGCGATGCGATGCATTTTGCGGAAGAACTGACCGGACGTTATCGCGAAAACCGCCCGGGATATCCGGCCATTGCGATCTCCGACGTCAGCCATCTCTCCTGCGTGAGCAATGATTTTGGCTATGAGTATGTCTTCTCCCGCTACGTTGAATCCGTTGGCCGCGCGGGCGATGTGCTGCTCGGCATCTCCACCTCCGGCAACTCCGGCAACGTAATCAAGGCCATTGAGGCCGCGCGGGCGCAGGGGATGAAAGTGATCACCCTGACCGGTAAGGACGGCGGTAAAATGGCCGGTAGCGCCGATGTGGAAATTCGCGTGCCGCACTTTGGCTACGCCGACCGCATTCAGGAGATCCACATCAAAGTGATCCATATCCTGATTATGCTGATCGAAAAAGAGATGGCGAAAGGCTAACAGGCAGGTGAGTGTGTACTGTTGACGGCGGCCTCGCTTCGGCGCCGTCGTGATTTGTGATGGTGAGGTGATCTATGTGCGAACTGCTCGGGATGAGCGCCAATGTGCCAACAGATATCTGTTTTAGCTTTACCGGGCTGGTACAGCGCGGAGGCGGGACGGGGCCGCATAAAGACGGCTGGGGCATCACCTTCTATGAAGGCAAAGGCTGTCGCACATTCAAAGATCCGCAGCCGAGCTTTCAGTCGCCGATCGCGAAACTGGTCCAGGATTACCCCATTAAGTCCTGTTCCGTCGTCGCGCATATCCGCCAGGCCAATCGCGGGATGGTGGCCCTGGAGAATACGCATCCGTTCACCCGCGAACTGTGGGGGCGTAACTGGACCTACGCGCACAACGGGCAGCTCAAAGGCTATAAATCGCTGAAAACCGGCAATTTCCACCCGGTAGGTGAAACCGACAGTGAAAAGGCCTTCTGCTGGCTGCTGCACCGCTTAACCGAGCGCTACCCGCGTACGCCGGGCAATATGCTGGGAGTATTTAAGTATATCGCCACCCTGGCGGGGGAACTGCGTGAGAAAGGGGTGTTCAACATGCTGCTGTCGGACGGACGCTATGTGATGGCGTTCTGCTCGACCAACCTGCACTGGATCACCCGGCGGGCGCCGTTCGGCGTGGCAAAACTGCTGGACCAGGATGTGGAGATCGACTTTCAACGCGAGACCACACCCAACGATGTGGTCACGGTTATCGCCACGCAGCCGCTGACGGCCAATGAGACCTGGCATAAGATCATGCCAGGCGAGTGGGCGTTATTTTGTCTCGGGGAGCGTATAGTTTGAGGCCAGCTGCGGCTGGACAACCTCGTGGCTGAGCGGCTTGCTCACCACATAGCGGCCGTCGGTCACTGATACGACCGGCGGTTTGTGGGTTTGCTGGAAATAATCATAGCCAGGCTTCAGCTGTTTCCAGAAATCCGCATAGTAGGAGTATTTGTGGCGTTCCATATTGGCGTAGGTCATGCGGAACGGATAGATACTCACCTGCACGCTTGGCTGACCGAAGACTAAGGCGCCGGTCACGAACTGGAAGATCTCATCGATCCCGCTGTCGGTCATGGCGTAGCAGCCGACAGAGACGCAGTCGCCGTGGATCATCAGGTATTTCCCTTCATAACCATGGGCGCGATCGTAGGCGTTCGGGAAGCCGATATTGATCGCTTTATAGAAGCGGCTGTCGGGTTTGAGCTGGCTGCGGGTGACGTTATAGAACCCTTCCGGACTCTTGAAATCGCCCTGGCGCTGTTTCGGGCCCAGGCCTCCGGAGTAGTTGCAGATCCGATAGCTGTCGAGGAGCTGGTAGGTCTCACCCATTTTGACGTAAAGGTCGAGCATGCGCTCTTCTTTAAAGATCTCAATGTAAACCGGTGAACCCATTAATTGCTGCTTATATTCTTTGCTAACCGGCGTCGTCGGGCTGTTGCTGCTGAGCAGCCCGGCAAATGACATGCACGGCAGCAGAAGCATCGCAATAAATAATGCGATTTTGCGCATACTGCTTGTTCCTTGATAAAACAAAATAGCCACATTGCCAGGACGGCAAGAGAGACCCGAAATCAGAGTTTTCTGGATTTAGAGCGCTCACATTAGCATCACGGCATTTTTTCGCAAGGGCGACGTGGCGGCGTTTACAATTCCGCCTCACTTTATACCCTGCCAGCGACGAAAACACAGTGAGAACTTTGCGCAATAGCTCGCATTTTAGAAGCACTTATTGCCTCTCGCGCTACAGCCGACGCTCACGAAATGTTACACTTGCGCCGGTTCATCACCAGAGTAAGAAAGGATGCTTCTCTTCCGTCCTGAGCGCATCTGGCGCCGTTTCGCCCTTTCTTCTCTGCCATTCTGTCAATAAGCTGGCCCCGGCCTGCGTCGGGGTTGAGGTTACGGATACCTGCTAACGATATGATTAAAATCACAAAAGGGCTGGATTTGCCCATAGCTGGCATGCCATTACAGCAGATTTCTCCCGCGCCAGCGGTGAAGCGCGTCGCGCTACTCGGCGAAGAGTACGTCGGCATGCGTCCCGCCATGGCGGTCAAAGAAGGCGATCGGGTCAAAAAAGGTCAGATCCTGTTCGAAGATAAAAAGAACCCCGGCGTCTGCTTTACCGCCCCGGCGAGCGGGGTCGTCAGCGCGATCCACCGCGGTGAACGGCGCGTGTTGCAGTCGGTGGTGATTGATATCGAGGGCAATGACGCGGTGGCGTTTACGCGTTACGCCGCGGACGCGCTGGCTGAACTGCCGCGCGACACCGTGCAGCAGCAGCTGCTGGCGTCGGGCCAGTGGACCGCGCTGCGCACACGGCCATTCAGTAAAACGCCGCTCCCGGGCAGCGTGCCGGCCGCCATCTTTGTCAACGCTATGGATACCAATCCGCTGGCGGCGGAGCCGCAGCCGATTATTCTGGCCGAACGGGCCGCTTTCGACGCTGGCCTTACCGTGCTTACGCGTCTGACCGACGGGAAAGTCCACGTCTGCCAGCCCAGCGGCGGCAAGCTCGGCGGTCATCCTGTCGGCCAGGTCAGTTTTAACCAGTTTAGCGGGCCGCACCCGGCGGGGCTGCCGGGAACGCATATTCATTTCCTCGAGCCGGTGAGCCTGAATAAGCAGGTCTGGCACCTCAATTATCAGGACGCGATCGCCATTGGTAAGCTTTTCCTCGACGGGGAGCTCTACTGCGAACGGGTGATCGCGCTCGGCGGCCCGCAGGTGATATCGCCGCGACTGGTCAAGACGACGCTGGGCGCCAGCCTGGACGATCTGCTGGCAGGCGAGTTGCAGGAGGGGGAAAACCGGGTCATTTCCGGCTCGGTGCTCAGCGGCACCCGCGCCCATGGCCCTCACGCCTTTCTCGGGCGCTTCCATCTGCAGGTGAGCGTGGTTAAAGAAGGGCGGGAAAAAGAGCTCTTCGGCTGGGTGATGCCGGGCAAAGAGAAATTCTCGATTACCCGCACCACGCTGGGCCATTTCTTCAGGCGCAAGCGCTTTCATTTCTCTACCGATACCCACGGCGGCGAGCGGGCGATGGTGCCGATCGGCAATTACGAGCGGGTGATGCCGCTTGATATCCTGCCGACCATACTGCTGCGCGATCTGCTGGCCGGGGATACCGACAGCGCTCAGGCGCTGGGCTGTCTGGAGCTGGATGAAGAAGATCTGGCGCTGTGCACCTACGTCTGCCCCGGTAAGTATGAATATGGCCCTGCGCTGCGCAGCGTATTAACCCGGATTGAGCTGGAAGGATAAGAGATGGGCTTAAAGCATCTGATTGAAAAAATTGAGCCGCATTTCACGCACGGCGGCAAGCTGGAAAAATATTATCCGCTGTATGAAGCGGCGGCGACCATCTTCTACACACCAGGCCAGGTCACCCGCGGCGCGGCGCACGTGCGCGACGCCATCGACCTCAAGCGGTTGATGATCCTCGTGTGGTTTGCCGTCTTTCCGGCGATGTTCTGGGGGATGTATAACGTCGGGCTGCAGACCATACCGGCGCTGCATAAGCTTTACGGCGCCGAACAACTGCAGCAGGCGATCGCCAACAACTGGCACTACAGCGTCGCCCAGTGGTTAGGGGTGAGCTTCAGCGCCGACGCCGGCTGGCTGAGCATGATGACTCTGGGGGCGGTCTTCTTCCTGCCGATCTATATCACCGTCTTTATCGTCGGCGGCTTCTGGGAAGTGCTGTTCGCTATCGTGCGCAAGCATGAAATCAACGAAGGCTTCTTTGTCACCTCGATTCTGTTCGCGCTGATCGTCCCGCCCACGCTGCCGCTGTGGCAGGCGGCGCTGGGGATCTCCTTCGGGGTGGTGATCGCTAAAGAGATTTTCGGCGGTACCGGGCGCAACTTCCTCAACCCGGCGCTGGCGGGGCGCGCGTTTCTGTTCTTCGCCTATCCGGCGCAAATCTCCGGCGACCTGGTGTGGACGGCGGCGGACGGTTTTTCCGGCGCTACGCCGCTCTCCCAGTGGGCCAGCGGCGGCGGTGAAGCGCTGGTTAACGTCGCTACCGGCATCCCGGTGAGCTGGATGGACGCCTTCCTCGGCAATATTCCGGGCTCGATTGGCGAAGTCTCCACGCTAATGATCCTGATCGGCGGCGCGATCATCCTCTTTGGCCGCGTCGCGTCCTGGCGCATCGTCGCCGGGGTGATGATCGGTATGGTCGCCACCGCTACCCTGTTTAACGTTATCGGCTCCGACACCAACCCGATGTTCGCTATGCCATGGTACTGGCATCTGGTACTCGGCGGCTTCGCCTTCGGCATGATGTTTATGGCGACGGACCCGGTATCCGCCTCGTTTACCGATAAAGGGAAATGGAGTTACGGCGTGCTGATCGGCGTGATGTGCGTGCTGATCCGCGTGGTGAACCCGGCTTATCCGGAAGGGATGATGCTGGCGATCCTCTTCGCCAACCTCTTCGCACCGCTGTTCGATTACCTGGTGGTGCAGGCCAATATTAAGCGGAGGAAGTCGCGTGGCTGAGAAGAAAAGTAACGATAGCATCGGCAAAACGCTGCTGGTGGTGCTGGTGCTTTGTCTGGTCTGCTCCATCGTGGTAGCGGGCTCGGCCGTGGGGCTGAAATCCCGCCAGCAGGCGCAGCGGGCGCTGGATAAGCAGCGTAATATCCTGGCGGTGTCCGGCCTGATGCAGCCCGGCATGGATGCTGATGCGGTCGCCGACACCTTCGCGGCGCGCATTTCGCCGCGACTGGTGAATCTGGCGACCGGCGAGCTGCTGGAGAAGGACCCGGCAAAATTCAATCAGGCCCAGGCGCTGAAGGATCCGCAGCAGAGTATGGCGCTGGATGCCAGCCAGGATCCGGCGGGGATTAAACGCCGCAGCAATCTGGCGGAAATCTACCTGGTGCGCGACGCGCAGCAGAAGATTGAGCAGGTGGTGTTGCCCATTTATGGCAATGGCCTGTGGTCGATGATGTACGCCTTCGTGGCGCTGGACGTCGATGGCCGCACGGTGAAAGGCATTACCTACTATGACCAGGGGGAGACCCCGGGGCTGGGCGGCGAAGTGGAGAACCCGAACTGGCGCCAGCAGTTTGTTGGCAAGCAGGTGCTGGATGACAACGGCATGCCGGCGCTGAGAGTGGTCAAAGGCGGCGCGCGCGCTGGTGACCTGCATGCGGTTGATGGCTTATCGGGCGCCACGCTGACGTCAAATGGCGTACAGCACAGCTTTGATTTCTGGATGGGTGAACTGGGCTTTGGTCCGTTCCTGAAAAAGGTGCGTGAAGGAGGGCTGAACAATGGCTGAACAGAGCGAGATGAAAGAGGTGAAGCGCGTGCTGGTGGGGCCGCTCATCGCCAATAACCCCATCGCCCTGCAGGTGCTGGGCGTCTGCTCCGCGCTGGCGGTCACCACTAAACTGGAAACCGCCTTCGTGATGACCATTGCGGTGACCCTGGTGACGGCGTTCTCCAGCATGTTTATCTCGATGATCCGCCACCACATTCCCAACAGCGTGCGCATCATCGTTCAGATGGCGATCATCGCCTCGCTGGTTATCGTGGTGGATCAGCTACTGCGGGCTTTCGCCTATGAGACTTCCAAGCAGCTGTCGGTATTCGTCGGGCTTATCATCACCAACTGCATCGTGATGGGCCGCGCCGAAGCTTACGCCATGAAGTCGCCGCCGCTGGCCAGCTTTATGGACGGTATCGGCAACGGTCTCGGCTACGGCGCGATCCTGATTATCGTCGGCTTCCTGCGCGAGCTTATCGGCAGCGGCAAGCTGTTCGGTATCACGGTGCTGGAGACGGTGCAGAACGGCGGCTGGTATCAGCCGAACGGCCTGTTCCTGCTGGCGCCGAGCGCGTTCTTCATTATCGGTTTACTGATTTGGGCCCTGCGTAGCTGGAAGCCTGAACAGCAGGAAAAGGAGTAATCGATGATGGCTCATTACATTAGCCTGTTTGTCCGCGCGGTGTTTGTTGAGAACATGGCGCTGGCCTTTTTCCTCGGGATGTGTACCTTCCTCGCGGTGTCGAAAAAGGTCTCCACCGCCTTCGGCCTCGGCGTTGCGGTGACGGTGGTGCTGGGTCTTGCCGTACCGATCAACAACCTGGTGTATAACCTGGTGCTGCGCGACGGCGCGCTGGTGGAGGGGGTAGACCTCAGCTTCCTGAACTTCATCACCTTTATCGGGGTGATCGCCGCGCTGGTGCAGATCCTCGAGATGATCCTCGATAAGTACTTCCCGGCGCTATACAACGCGCTGGGGATCTTCCTGCCGCTGATTGCGGTTAACTGCGCGATTTTCGGCGGTGTGTCGTTCATGGTGCAGCGTGATTACAACTTCCCGGAATCCATCGTTTACGGCTTCGGCTCCGGCATCGGCTGGATGCTGGCCATCGTGGCGATGGCGGGGATCCGCGAAAAGATGAAGTACGCCAACGTGCCTGCCGGTTTGCGCGGGTTAGGGATCACCTTTATCACTACCGGGTTGATGGCGCTGGGCTTTATGTCCTTCTCCGGCGTGCAGCTATAAGGGCGAATAAGTATGGAAATTATTCTTGGCGTCGTGATGTTCACGCTGATTGTGCTGGTGCTGTCGGGGCTTATCCTGGCAGCGCGCTCAAAGCTGGTGAACGCGGGCGACGTGGTTATTGAGATCAATAACGAAGCGGATAAGCAGATCCGTACCCCGGCGGGGGATAAGCTGCTGAACACGCTGTCCAGCAACGGGATTTTTGTCTCCTCCGCCTGCGGCGGCGGCGGCTCCTGCGGCCAGTGTCGGGTGACTATCAAAGAGGGTGGCGGCGATATCCTGCCGACCGAGCTTTCGCATATTACCAAACGCGAAGCCAAAGCCGGCTGCCGTCTGGCCTGCCAGGTCGCGGTGAAGCAAAACATGAAGATTGAGCTACCGGAAGAAATCTTCGGCGTCAAAAAATGGGAATGCGAAGTTATCTCCAATGATAACAAAGCCACTTTCATTAAAGAGCTCAAGCTGCGGATCCCCGAGGGGGAGGTGGTGCCGTTCCGCGCCGGGGGCTATATTCAGATCGAATGCCCACCGCATAAAGTGGCCTATGCTGACTTCGATGTCCCGGATGAATACCGCTCGGACTGGGACAAGTTCAACCTGTTCCGCTACGTCTCTGAGGTGAAAGAGCCGACCCTGCGCGCCTACTCGATGGCTAACTATCCGGAAGAGAAGGGCATCATTATGCTCAACGTGCGCATTGCGACGCCGCCGCCGAAGGTGCCGGATGCCCCGCCGGGGATCATGTCGTCCTATATCTGGTCGCTGAAGCCGGGCGATAAGGTGACGATTTCGGGGCCGTTCGGCGAGTTCTTTGCCAAAGAGACCGACGCCGAGATGGTGTTTATCGGCGGCGGCGCCGGGATGGCGCCGATGCGTTCGCATATTTTCGACCAGCTCAAGCGCCTGCACAGCACACGCAAAATCAGCTTCTGGTACGGAGCGCGCTCGCTGCGCGAGATGTTCTACGATGATGAGTTTGAACAGCTGGCGCGGGATAACCCGAACTTTACCTTCCACGTTGCGCTCTCCGATCCGCTGCCGGAAGATAACTGGACGGGGCATACCGGCTTTATCCATAACGTTCTGTACGAGAACTATCTGCGCGATCATCCGGCGCCGGAAGACTGCGAGTTCTACATGTGCGGGCCGCCGGTAATGAATGCCGCGGTGATTAAGATGCTGAAGGATCTGGGCGTCGAGGACGAGAATATTCTGCTCGACGACTTTGGAGGCTGACGATGCTGACGGTGTTTGTCGCAACCTTTGTGATTTTTGCGCTGGTGATCCTCGGGATGTCGCTGGGCTACCTGGTGAAGCGCAAGAGCATTCAGGGCAGCTGCGGCGGGATCTCCTCGCTGGGACTGGAGAAAGTCTGCGACTGTCCTGAGCCCTGCGACGCGCGTAAGAAACGTCTCGCCCGCGAGGCGCAGCGCCAGCAGCGGCGCATTTTGTAATCTGTGAGGTTTCCGGGCAGATTGCGCTCCCGATATTTCTTTTGCGTGATGCCACTCATGGCGCAGGGAGCGCACCGGGGGCGGCCAGTCGCCGCCGCCCCGGGCTCCGGCCAGCACCGGCAGTTTCAACTGCCCCAGGCCCGGCGGTGAGTTAACAGCCAGTCCTGGAAGGGTAGGCCGGGTAAGGCGTAGCCGCCACCCGGCAACAACATGCCAGCAACGTGAGGCCGCTTTCGCGGCCTTTTTTAGCCATTGACTCCCTTACTGCCAGCTTTTCGCCTGCGCCGGGGAATCGACCATTACGCCGTCAGCGCCCAGCTCTTTCGCCGTGCGGTAATCTTCCGCACTGTTGATGCCGAAGAAGATAATGTGCGCTTTACCCTGTGAGCGGAAGCAATCCATCGCCTCTTTATCCCAGGTGAGCGTCGCCGGGGAGACCCCTACCCCAAGGGTGAATTTCTCCACCACCTCTACCTTGCGCTTCAGCTCCAGCCCATACCACTGCTCGCCTTCGCGCTGGCTGGCAGGCTGGCACTGATGGCTGAGCGAAATACTGGCAAGTCTGGTGCGGGTTTCGCTGCGGGTGACGAAGCGGGGAATAGCCGGCGGCAGCGCGGCGATATAGCGGTCTTCGGTGGAATAGACCCGCACGCGATCGAGGCTGTGCGTAGCTTTTAACACCGCAAGCAGGCGCTCGCCCATCACGGTCGGGTCGGCATCCGGAGATTTAATGTCGATGTAGAAGAACGTGTGCGGCCATTGCTGCAAAACGGCTTGCAGCGTGGGAATGGTGGCCTGCCTGCCGCGCCAGGGGTGGCTGTCATCACCCCATTTCCAGCCGGCATCGACTTTCGCCAGCTCGGCGGCGGTCAAACTGGAAACGTTGCCCTCGCTATTGGTCAATGCGGAAAGATCGCTTGACCGGTAGAGCACCGGCACGCCGTCGTGGCTTAACTGCACCGTGACCCAGATGGCCTCGGCGTTATTCTCCAGCGCCAGCTTAATGGCCGGCAGGGTATTTTCTGGCGCATCGCCGGTGCCGCCGCGATGGGCAATCAGCTGCGGGGCGGCCCAGGCGCCTGCGGAGGCCAGCAGGCAAAGTGCGGTAAGTATTTTCTTCATGATTATATCTTCCAGATTTATCGGTTAACTTTATGAAAATAAACATAATTTATTGCATTTTTATGTTGTAACCGTTTTTCTGGGCGATGAAATAAAAAAAGCATAAAATTAGCAGCGAGTTTTGCTATGCTGTATGGGTATACAGTGTTGAGTCTGACGATGCGTAAAATTATCCATGTCGATATGGACTGTTTCTTTGCGGCGGTGGAGATGCGCGACAACCCGGCGTTGCGCGATATACCTCTCGCGATAGGCGGCAGTCGGGTACAGCGTGGCGTGATTAGTACCGCGAACTATCCTGCGCGTAAGTTTGGCGTGCGTAGCGCCATGCCGACGGCGACGGCGCTCAAGCTGTGCCCGCATCTCACACTGCTTCCCGGCCGCTTTGATGCCTACAAAGAAGCCTCGAACCATATCCGCGAAATTTTCTCCCGCTATACCTCGCGCATTGAGCCGCTGTCGCTGGATGAAGCCTATCTTGACGTCAGCGACAGCGTGCATTGTCACGGGTCGGCCACCCTGATCGCTCAGGAGATCCGCGAAACCATCGAACGGGAGCTGCGCCTCACCGCCTCGGCGGGGGTAGCGCCGGTAAAGTTTCTTGCCAAAATCGCCTCCGACATGAATAAACCCAACGGCCAGTTCGTTATCGCTCCCCATCAGGTGGCTGAGTTTGTACGGGCGCTGCCGCTGGCGAAAATACCCGGCGTCGGGAAGGTATCGGCGGCGAAGCTGGAAAATATGGGCCTGCGTACCTGTGGCGATGTGCAGAACAGCGATCTGGCCATGCTGCTTAAGCGCTTCGGTAAATTCGGCCGTATTTTGTGGGAGCGCAGCCACGGGATTGATGAGCGGGAAATCCATAACGACCGGCAGCGCAAGTCGGTGGGGGTGGAGCGGACGTTAGCGGAAGATATCCATGAATGGTCAGAGTGCGAAGCGATTATCGAAAATCTCTATCCCGAACTGGAGCGCCGGCTGGCGAAGGTCAAACCGGACCTGCTGATCGCCCGTCAGGGTATTAAACTGAAATTCAATGACTTCCAGCTGACCACCCAGGAGCACGTCTGGCCGCAGCTGAACAAAGCGGATCTGATTGCCACCGCGCACAAGGCCTGGGATGAGCGCCGCGGCGGACGTGGCGTGCGCCTGGTTGGGCTCCACGTGACGCTGCTCGATCCGCAGCTGGAAAGGCAGCTTTTATTAGGGATTTAACCATGCACATTCGTCCTTACCGCGACAACGATTTACCACTGCTCTGTCGGATATTTCTGCGCGCGGTGCGGGAAACGGCCTGCCGGGACTATACTCCGGCGCAGATCGCGGCCTGGGCGCAGGTGGATGAGACACGCTGGCGGCAAAAGCTGGCTGATGCAAACGGGCTGGTGGCGGAGATAGAGAGTCAACCGGTTGGCTTTATCACCGCCATCGGGACGCATATCGATTTGCTCTTTGTCTCGCCGGATCACGGCCGGCAGGGTATCGGCGGCGCGCTTATCGAGGCGCTCTGCGCTCAGTATCCTGCGCAAATCCTGACGGTGGACGCCAGCATTACCGCGAGACCCTGTTTTACGGCCCATGGCTTTAAGGTGGTGGCTGAGCAGCGGGTGGCGGCGCGCGGGGAGTGGTTTATTAACTACCGGATGGAAAGCGCGGGACGCTAAGGTGAGGGGGAGAAACCGGCGGCGGGCTGCCGCCGGTGGTGGTGCTTATTTAGCCGGAATGGCTTTCAGCAGCTCGGTCAGCAGCGTCCAGTACTGGCCGACGCTCTCGATATGGACCTGCTCATCCGGGGAGTGCGGACCGGTAATGGTTGGCCCGATGGAGACCATGTCCATCTCCGGATACGGTTTTTTGAACAGGCCGCATTCCAGACCGGCGTGGATGATCTGGATGTTCGGCGTCTTGTTGAACAGACGCTGGTAAGTCTCGCGCACCAGGTGCATCACCGGCGAGTTGGCGTCCGGCTGCCAGCCAGGGTAAGCGCCTTTGGCTTCGGTTTTCGCCCCCGCCAGTTTACCCAGAGATTCCAGCATGCTGACCACATAGTCTTTGCCGCTGTCGATCAGCGAGCGGATCAGGCAGTGGATCTGCACATTGTCATCAGTCATGGTGACGACGCCGACGTTCAGCGAGGTTTCTACTACGCCTTTCGCCACGTCAGAATTGCGGATAACCCCGTTCGGCGTGGCGTTCAGCAGGCGGATGAAACCGTCGCGGGAGGCCTGAGTCAGCGCCGCTTTGTCGTTCTCTACCGCTTCCAGGAGCACCGCCAGGTTCTTCTCTTTGGCCGCCAGCTCGTTTTGCAGCAGCGCCTGGTAAGTATTCACCAGCGCTTTCAGCGCATCGGCTTTATCCGCGGCGACGGCGACGGTCGCGTACGCTTCGCGCGGGATGGCGTTGCGCAACGTACCGCCGTTGAAATCGACCAGACGCAGATCCAGCTCATCGGCATGACCGGCAAGGAAGCGCGACAGCAGCTTGTTGGCGTTACCCAGACCGAGATGGATGTCACCGCCGGAGTGGCCGCCCTTCAGCCCTTTTAAGGTCACTTTAAAGCTCTGGAAACCGGCCGGAATCGCTTCGCGGGTCAGCGCCAGGTTAGAGGTGAAATCGATCCCGCCGGCGCAACCCATATAGATTTCGCCTTCTTCTTCGGAGTCGGTGTTGATCAGGATATCGGCCTGCAGCCAGTTGGCCTGCAGACCGAAGGCGCCGTCCATACCGGCTTCTTCGGTCATGGTCAGCAGCACTTCCAGCGGGCCGTGAGCGACGCTGTCGTCGGCCAGTACCGCCAGTGCGGACGCCATCCCGATACCGTTGTCCGCGCCCAGCGTGGTGCCGCGCGCTTTCACCCATTCGCCGTCAATGTACGGCTGGATCGGATCTTTGGCGAAGTCGTGGACGGTGTCGTTATTTTTCTGCGGCACCATATCGAGGTGCGCCTGCAGCGCTACCGGCTTACGGTTTTCCATACCGGCAGTCGCGCCTTTACGAATCAGAATGTTGCCAACCTGGTCGCGTTCCGCGTGTAAGCCTTTTTCTTTTGCCCAACCCATAATGTGCTCGGCGAGCTGTTCTTCGTGATAGGACGGGTGCGGGATGGAGCAAATCTTGGCGAAAATATCCCAAAGCGGCTGTGGGGATAGTTGAGACAGTTCAGACACGGTAAGTCTCCTTACAGACTCCTGCATACAGCGGTTGCAGGACGAGGGTTAGCGTTAAAATACACACAAGCCCGGGCTTGCGCGATGGGGGTGAGAATACCACTTTCCACCGCCGCAGGTAGTGTAAACAACGCAAAAAGCGTTGCGCAAACCGCTTAACACTGGTTTTTAGTGCGTCAGATCTCTATAATCTCGCGCAACCATTTTCCCCCTCGAACATTATTTAAGCCGTATTACACAGGCTGGGACACTTCACATGAGCGAAAAATACGTCGTCACCTGGGACATGTTGCAGATTCACGCCCGCAAACTGGCCAGCCGTCTGCTGCCGGTTGAGCAATGGAAAGGCATTATTGCCGTTAGCCGCGGTGGACTGGTACCGGGGGCCTTACTGGCGCGTGAACTGGGCATTCGTCATGTTGATACCGTATGCATCTCCAGCTACGACCATGATAACCAGCGCGAGCTGAAAGTGCTGAAACGTGCGGAAGGCGATGGCGAAGGCTTTATCGTTATCGACGATCTGGTGGATACCGGCGGGACCGCCGTGGCGATCCGCGAAATGTATCCCAAAGCGCACTTCGTCACTATTTTCGCCAAGCCGGCAGGCCGTCCGCTGGTGGATGATTATGTGGTTGATATTCCGCAGGATACCTGGATTGAACAGCCGTGGGATATGGGCGTGGTGTTTGTACCGCCTATCGCAGGTCGTTAATTCTTCAGGACAGTGCTATTTACCACGCCCGGCTTGCCGGGCGTGGTTTTTTTTATCCTCTAGCAGGTTACAATATTCGGAGTGGCACTACGACGGAGACTGCACATGTCACAGGCTAACCTCAGCGAAACGCTGTTTAAACCTCGCTTCAAACATCCCGAAACCTCTACGCTGGTGCGCCGGTTTTCTGCCGGAAAACCCCAGGCGATGCAGTCAGCGCTGAGCGGCAATCACGTCGAACACTGGTACCGTCTGATCAATCGCTTAATGTGGATCTGGCGCGGCGTAACCCCGCAGGAGATCCTTGATGTGCAAGCGCGCATTGTGATGAGCGAGGCCGAACGAACGGATCCCGAGCTGTTCGATACCGTCATCGGCTATCGCGGCGGCAACTGGATCTTTGAGTGGGCGAAAGAGGCGATGCAGTGGCAGCAAAAGGCCGGCCAGGAAGCCGATCCTTTGCTGAGCGGCCGCCACTGGCTGCATGCTTCGAACCTGTACAGCATTGCCGCTTATCCGCATATTAAAGGCGATGAGCTGGCGGAACAGGCGCAGGCTTTAGCCAACCGGGCGTATGAAGAGGCCGCCCAGCGGCTGCCTGGCGCCCTGCGCGAGCTGGAGTTCACCATCCCTGGCGGTTCGCCGATCACCGGCTTTTTGCATATGCCGAAAGGCGAGGGGCCGTTTCCGACGGTGCTGATGTGCGGGGGGCTGGACTCGCTGCAGACGGATTATTACAACCTGTATGAGAACTACTTCTCACCGCTCGGCATTGCCATGCTGACCATTGATATGCCCTCCATCGGCTTCTCGTCAAAATGGACGCTGAATCAGGACACCAGCCTGCTGCATCAGCACGCGCTGCGCCATCTGGAAAATGTGCCATGGATCGACCATACCCGGGTCGCCGCCTTCGGCTTCCGTTTTGGCGCCAATATTGCGGTGCGTCTCGGTTACCTGGAACCGCAGCGGCTGAAGGCCGTAGCCTGTCTGGGGCCGGTGGTCCACGGTCTGCTGGTGGATCCTCTGCATCAGGGGCGCGTGCCGGAGATGTACCTCGACGTGCTGGCCTCGCGGCTGGGCATGCATGACGCGTCCGATGAAGCGCTGCGCGTGGAGCTCAACCGCTACTCGTTAAAAACCCAGGGACTGCTGGGACGCCGTTGCCCGACGCCGATGCTCTCCGGCTTCTGGAAGGACGATCCGTTCAGCCCCGAAGAGGAGTCGCGGTTAATCACCTCGTCATCTGCCGATGGCAAACTGCTGGAGATCCCGTTTAACCCGGTGTATCGCAATTTTGATCACGCATTGCGACAGATCGCCCGCTGGATCAACCATAGATTTGGTTAATTTATTGCTAAATTCTATTGGTTTGGTAAAACAGTTGCATCACTAAAGGAGATCGCAATGACGTTACCGAGTGGACACCTGAAAAGTAAGTTGATCAAGAAATTCACGGCGCTAGGGCCTTACATTCGCGAAGAGCAGTGCCATGACAACCGTTTCTTTTTCGATTGCCTGGCAGTTTGCGTCAACGTTAAGCCCGCACCGGAGAAGCGTGAATTCTGGGGCTGGTGGATGGAAATGGAAGCACAAGAGTCACGTTTCACCTATAGCTACCAGTTTGGCCTGTTCAATAAAGAAGGGTCATGGCAGGCTGTCGACATTGACGACCCGGAAGTGAGCGACAGACTGGAAAAAACGCTGCGCGAGTTTCACGAGCGCGCCGCAGCGCTGCTGACCACCTTTAATCTGAAGCTGGAACCGGCCGACGATTTCAGCGAGCCGGTTCGCCTGCGCGCCTGATTGATCTACAGATACGATTTCTCCACGCCCGTGCGGCGTGGAGGAGCGTGACGAAGGCTTTGCCGCCCCACCCGCACTCTCCACCCCGCCACCTGACTCACACTGCCTGCGGCTGCAGCTTGCCGGCCATCGCCTGCTGAATAATCGGGATCGGCGTCAGTAAGTGCTCGCGCATCAGCGCGCTGGCCTGCCCGGCGTCGCGCGCCAGAATAGCGTCCACCAGGGTCTGATGCTGGACATGCTTATCTTCCAGCATCTCCACCGACAGGACGGTGGTGCGCAGCCAGATAAAACGGTAGCGGGCCGCCAGATCGAAGAGCCGCTCGCGCATTTGCAGCAGATACTGCGAACCGCAGCCGGCTACGATGGCGGTGTGAAACGCCTGGTGGCGCTGGTCCCACTCATCGAGTAAGCGCTCACTTGCCTCGCACGACTCCAGCTTGTTGAGCAGATGGGCGCGGGCCAGCAGCTCCGCCTCCCACTCATCGCCGCCGCGCTCGATGGCGAGGCGCACCAGCATGGCTTCCATGTTGGCGCGCGCGTCGAAGATATCGAGAAGCTCCTGTTCCGACATGGGCGCCACCCGATAGCCTTTCTGATTGACCACCGTCACCAGCCGCTCGGCCACCAGCTGCGAAAGCGCCTCGCGCAGCGGACCGACCCCCAGGGCATAGCGCGAGGTCAACAGGCTCATCCGTAGCTTCTCATCGGGTTGGTAGACCCCGCGGATGATGTCGTTTTTTAACCAACGGTACCCGTCAATGGCCGTCGCCTGGGAAATGGCGGTCATGATCTTACTCCTGAATACTCTTCCCGGCGGGGGCCGGGAACAGGGTTAACGCGTATTTTGCAGCGGCAGTTTTTGCCACAATACCAGCTTTTTCCAGCGCGACATAATCGGTACCGTACAAATAATTCCCAATGCTAACAGGCCGGTAGAGATCACCTCCAGCTGCTGCGCCGGACGGAACAGCATCACCACCAGCACGAAGGTGATAAAGGCGATCACCAGCCAGGTCAGGTACGGATAGAGCCACATTCTGAGACGGATCTCGCCGCCTTGCGCCTGAAGGATTTTACGCATCCGCAGTTGCGAAACGGCGATCACCAGATAGACCAGCAGGGCGATGGCGCCGGAGCTGTCGATGAGGAATTTAAACACCTTGGCTGGCGCGTAGTAGTTCACCACCACGGTGAGGAACGCCGCGCCGGTGGAGAGGAGCACCGCCACGTACGGCGTTTTGCTGCGGTTGGTCCGCCCCATGAAGGCCGGCGCATCGCCGCGGCGGCTCAGGGAGTAGAGCATCCGCGAGGCGGTATACAGCGCCGAGTTCAGACAGCTGGTGACCGACAGGAGGATCACGCCGTCCATAATCAGCTTGGCATAGGGAATATGCAGCAGCTCGAGCACCGAGCGGTAGGAGCCGATGCTCTTCAGCCCCGGCATATTCCATGGGATGAGGGCGACGACGATAAAGATCGAGCACAGATAAAAAATAGAGATACGCCAGATCACCGAGTTGGTGGCGCGCACGATATGTTTATCCGGGGTATCCGATTCGGCGGCGGCAATAGTGACAATCTCCGCGCCCATAAACGAGAACATGGTGATCAGCATCGCGCTCAGCACCGCGCCGAAGCCGTTGGGCATAAAGCCGCCGTGATCCCACAGACGCGAAATGCCGCTCACTTCGGCATACGGATAAAAGCCGGTAATGGCGACCGCGCCCAGTATGATAAACGCCAGAATAGCGACCACTTTGCACAGCGCCAGCCAGAACTCGAATTCACCGTAGTTTTTGACGCTCAGCAGGTTACTGCCGGTGAGGGCGAGGGTGATGACCAGAGAGAACAGCCACACCGGGACGCCCGGCACCCATGAATGCAAAATAATCGCCGCGATATTGGCTTCCAGCGGAATAACCAATACCCAAAACCACCAGTACAGCCAGCCGATGGTATACCCCGCCCAACGGCCGATGGCTTTATCGGCGTAGGTGGAAAAGGAGCCGGTATCCGGCGTGGCGACCGCCATTTCGGCCAGCATACGCATAATCATCACCACCAGTAGCCCGGCAAACAGATAGGCCAGCAGCACCGCCGGGCCTGCCTCGGCAATGGCGACGCTGGATCCGACAAATAAACTCGCGCCGATCACCCCGGCGATAGATAACATCGTGACGTGGCGCGACTTCAGCCCCGCCCCTAAATCCTGTGATTGCGACAGTTGCCCCATCATTTACCCTCTCGAAGTGTGTCACCTGGGAGAGCGCCCCGACATTCCCGCGCCGGGGCACGCGTATTATTGTTGTTTTGCAGGTCTCGTCTTTATTCCCTTACTAACGTACTTCGTGTCCGCATGTCTGTTGTGCTATGCCTGTTTCGCCTCGGTAAAGCAGTCGGCGATGATCTTCAGCCCCTGCTCGATCTGCGCCTCTTCGATGGTCAGCGGCACCAGGATGCGCAGCACGTTGTAGTACGGCCCGCAGGAGAGCAGAATCAGACCTTTGTCGCGCGCCCGGGCGACAATATCCGCCGTCAGCCTGGCGTTCGGCCTGCTGTGGTCGCCCTCTTCAAACAGCTCAATGGCGATCATCGCTCCCAGACCGCGCACGTCGCCGATCTCCGGATGATCTTCTGCGATCGCCAGCAGGCCCTGGCGCAGGGTATCGCCGAGCTGGTTGGCTTTTTCCAGCAGATTCTCCTGCTCGAAAATCTGCAATACCGCCAGGGCGGCGGCGCAGGCGATGGGGTTGCCGGCGTAGGTGCCGCCCAGTCCGCCCGGGGCGATGGCGTCCATCACCTCCGCGCGGCCGGTGACGCCCGCCAGCGGGAAACCGCCGGCGATGGATTTGGCGAAGGTGGTGATATCCGCCGCGACGCCCATCTGCTCCATGGCGAACAGGGTACCGGTGCGGCCCGCGCCGCTCTGTACTTCATCGGCGATGAGCATAATGCCGTGCTCGTCGCACAGGGCGCGCAGGCGCTGCATAAAGGCCGGGGAGGCGGCATAGAATCCGCCTTCACCCTGCACCGGCTCGATAATGATGGCGGCGATATCTTCCGGCGCGGCATCGTTTTTGAAGATACGATGGATGCTGGCGATCGCCTCTTCATCGCTGACGCCGTGCAGCGCGCACGGATAGAGGGCGCGATAGACGTGACCCGGCATTAAGCCCATACCGGCGGAGTATGGATTCACTTTACCGGTCAGTGACAGGGTGTAGTGAGTGCGGCCGTGATAGGCGCCGGTGAAGGCGATCGCGCCGCTGCGCCCGGTTGCCGCGCGGGCGATCTTCACTGCGTTCTCCACCGCTTCCGACCCGGTGGTCACCAGCAGGGTTTTCTTGGCGAAATCACCAGGCACCTTCTGGTTCATCTTTTCGCACAGCGCCAGGTAGGGCTCGTAGGCCAGCACCTGGAAGCAGGTATGGGACAGCTTTTTCAGCTGGTCCTCCACGGCGGCGACAATCTGCGGATGCAGGTGGCCGGTATTGAGCACCGCGATACCGCCGGCAAAATCGAGATATTCCCGCCCTTCGACGTCCCACACCCGGCAGTTTTCCGCGCGCTCGGCGAAGACAGGATGGATCTGGCCGACGCCGCGCGGGACCGCGTCGTTGCGACGCGCCATCATTGCTTTATTGCTGTTCATCCGTCACTCCTGTTAAAGGCCAATACACATGTATTTGATTTCTAAGTAGTCTTCGATGCCGTACTTCGACCCTTCGCGGCCGAGGCCGGAGGCCTTAACGCCGCCGAACGGGGCGACTTCGGTGGAGATAATTCCGGTATTGATGCCGATGATGCCGTACTCCAGCGCTTCGCCGACGCGGAACACACGGCTCAGATCGCGGGCGTAGAAATAGGCGGCGAGACCGAACTCGGTATCGTTGGCCTGGGCAATGACGTCGGCTTCATCTTTAAAGCGGAACAGCGGGGCCAGCGGGCCGAAGGTCTCCTCTTTCGCCACTTTGGCGCTGTCGGGCACGTTGACCAGGATGGTGGGCTGGAAGAAGTTGCCGCCCAGGGCGTGCGGTTTGCCGCCGGTAACCACCTTTGCGCCTTTGGCGATGGCGTCGGCAATGTGTTCTTCAACTTTGGCGACGGCTTTCTCGTCGATCAGCGGGCCGGTCGTGACGCCCTCCTGCAGGCCGTCGCCGATGCGCAGTTTTTCCACCGCCTGCTGCAGCTTCTCGGCGAAACGGTCATACACCCCGTCCTGGACGTACAGGCGGTTGGCGCAGACGCAGGTTTGCCCGGCGTTGCGGAACTTCGACGCCAGCGCCCCCTCGACGGCTTTATCGAGATCGGAATCGTCGAAGACGATAAACGGCGCGTTGCCGCCCAGCTCCAGGGAGACTTTTTTGATGTCTTTCGCGCACTGCTCCATCAGCTGGCGGCCAATCTCGGTCGAGCCGGTAAAGGAGAGCTTGCGTACCAGCGGGTTGCTGGTCAGTTCGCCGCCGACCGCGCCGGCTGAGCCGGTGACGACGTTGAACACCCCGGCGGGGATCCCGGCGCGATTCGCCAGTTCGGCCAGCGCCAGCGCGGAAAACGGCGTCTGGCTGGCCGGTTTCAGGACCATGGTGCAGCCCGCGGCCAGCGCCGGGCCCGCTTTGCGGGTGATCATCGCCGCCGGGAAGTTCCACGGGGTGATGGCGGCGGTGACGCCGATGGGCTGCTTAATCACCAGCAGGCGCTTGTCGGCCTGGTGGCCCGGAATGGTGTCGCCGTAAATGCGTTTACCTTCTTCGGCGAACCATTCAATAAAGGAGGCGGCGTAGCTGATTTCGCCTTTGGCTTCCGCCAGCGGTTTCCCCTGTTCGAGGGTCATCAGACGGGCGAGATCGTCCTGGTTCTCCAGCATGAGATCGAACCAGCGGCGCAGAATATTCGCCCGCTCTTTGGCGGTGAGGGCGCGCCAGGCGGGAAGGGCGCGGTTAGCGGCTTCGATCGCTTGTCGGGTTTCGTCAGCGCCCATTTTCGGCACGCTGCCGAGCTGCTCGCCGTTGGCGGGGTTGGTCACCGCAATCACGTCGCCGTTGGGCGCATCGCGCCACTGACCATCAATCAGCGCCTGCTGGCGAAACAGAGTCATATCGTTGAGTTGCATAATCGCTTCCTGTCTTCAGGGGGTTAACGGGTAAAAGCGGCGTGTAGTGTCTCCACGCTACGTGCCGCACGCAGCGTGCGTCCGGGATTGCTCTGGCTGGCCAGCAGGGTCTGCACCTTGCTGACGATATGCGCGCCGATCGGGATAGCCGACGTCGCCGCGGGTGACGGCGCGTTACAGGTGTGAATGGAACGCGCGGTGGTGACGAAGAGAAAATCGTCGATCAGTTTGCCCTGCGGCGACACCGCCTGCGCCCGCACGCCGGCCGGCCACGGGCGCAAATCGCTTAATGTCAGGCTCGGGCAGTATTTCTGCACCAGCCGCAGATAGCCGCTTCGGCACAGCGAATTTTTCATTTCGCCCAGCCCGGAGCGCAGGTTGTTTTGCAGTACCCGGCGAATGCCGGGCGAGGTGAGGATCTCCAGGGTATCGGCCAGCGAAATATCGCGCTTGCGATAGCCTTCGCGCTTCAGGGCCAGCACGGCGTTGGGGCCGACGGTGACGCTGCCGTCGATCATGCGGGTCAGGTGGACGCCGAGGAACGGCATCGCCGGATCGGGGATCGGATAGATCAGATGGTTGACGATCTGATTGTGCTGCGGAGCGAGCTGGAAATATTCCCCGCGGAACGGGCAGATGATAAACCCGGGATCGACGCCGAGCATTTTCACCAGTCGATCGGCCATCAGCCCGGAACAGGTAATCAGCGTCGAGGCCTCATACTCGCCGCCCTGGCGGGTGTGGACGACCACGCCGCTGGCGTGTTCTTTCAGGGCGCTGACTTCGGCGTTGTAGACGATGGCGCCGCCTTTCGATTCGAAGTTCTTCGCCATCGCCGCCGCCACGTCGCGGTAGCTGACGATGCCGCTGGAAGGGACGAAGATCCCGCCGAGTCCGCTGATGTTCGGTTCGCGCTCGCGCAGCTCCCCGGCGCTCAGCCATTCCCGCTGCAGGCCGTTGGCGGCGGTGCGATCCCACAGGGCGCGCATCCGCTCCATCTCCAGCGGCGAGGTGGCGACCAGCATCTTGCCGCAGACGTCGTAGCGGATGCCGTTCTGCTCGCAAAAGGCTTTGGTGGCGCGGTTGCCGGCGAGGCAAAACTGCGCCTTGAGGCTGCCGGGCGTGTAGTACACCCCGGCGTGGATCACGCCGCTGTTATGGCCGGTCTGATGGCAGGCCGGGCCGGCCTCTTTTTCCAGCAGCGTAATGCGGGCATCCGGGTAAATCTCAATTAACTGCATGGCGGTCGACATGCCGATGATGCCGCCGCCGATAATCACGAAATCATACATCCGCTCAATTCCTTCGCCTGAAAACCCTTATTGATGAGTCTGGTAATGATTCGTGGAATACGCAAAGTAGCCGCGCTGGCGCATCAGCTCGCGGCGCAGGTCCGGGTGCGGCGTAAAGCGGTCGCGGCCGTGCAGCCAGAACAGGTTGTTTATCAACAGAAATTTGCCTACCGGAACCGGTACAGAAAGAATGTTTTTGCTGGTCTCCAGCGCGTCGGAGAGGCGGCTCAGCCAGGTGCCTTCTTCGAAATCTTTCGGCTGGACGAACTGGTCGATATAGCGCATCACCGGGCGACCCAGCTGGTCGACGTCGAATACCGGGTGGAAGACATCTTTGCTGACGTTTTTGCTCGGCGGCGCGGCCCAGCGCATCGGGCGGCGGGCGAGCGGGTCGCGGAAGAATTCGTCGAGGTGCTCCCAGTCGTCGAGATGCAGCAGCAGGGAATTGCCGCCCTGCATGTTCTGCTCGTCGATCTTCATCATCAGCACATAGTCGGTTTGCTCTTCGACGTAGGTGCCGTCGTTGTGCAGCTCCATCACCCGGTGCGGCTGGCGCAGATAGCTGTCGGAGTTATCGACGTTTTTCACCACGAAACGGGCGTAATACTGGCCGCTCATGGCGTCGAAATTGGAACGGCCAATCAGGTGCGCCACGGCGGTGGCCAGCTTGACCATCTCCTCGGCCTGGCTGACGTGATCGATCCCTTCGCCGTTGATCAGCAGCACGCCTTCCGCGCGGTCGAGCAGCGTTTTGATCAGCAGCGGCTGCAGCTGGTTGCCGCACAGATCGTCGAGGATCTTGCCCACCTGAAAGCGTAAGAAAGATTTGTACTCCAGCGCCTGCACCGGCCACTGCGTGACCTGCTGCAGAAACTGGGCGGTGGTGTCGGCGGAAAAGGTGAGCTCCAGCAGGCGCGGCGACTGGGCGGAAGGGGCGACGGTAAAGCCAGGGAATTGTTGAGCTAACGGCGCGGATGTCGGTTTTACTGCGGTCAGGGCGTTCATCAGGATCGTTCCTCGCAATGGAATGGAAGGTCAGGGTGATGTTCATTTCGTAGCCATAAATTAAAAATATCTACATTTTTATAAAATGCGTACGAAATGGCCTTTTTGTTTCTATTTTGTGATCTGACAACAATTATTTAACAATGCGAGAGAGATAAGGCGGTGGTTAACGTTGAGGAACAAAGCGGGGGGCGGAAAAGGCAAAATGCCGGGGAGGGTGAAGGTAAATCATAACGCCGATCACAGTTTTTAATCTGTGCAATACCCTTACCAGATGAAGGTGTTAACATTCAGCCGGTAAATACCTTTCAATGCTCACCGAGGCTTCGATGCTGGAGAATGTCATTATCAGATAATCAGCTTCCCGACCTGCCCAGGCCGGACTGATTATCGCTGCGCTTAAACCTTACGCACACACCTGCGGGTGTAGGCATGTTTTCGCACATGATAATGAACAGGTTTCAGTATGAATTTATCCCGTCAGGAACAACGGACCTTACACGTACTCGCCAAAGGTGGCCGTATTGCGCACGTCCGTGATACCTCCGGCCGCATTACCGCCGTCGAATGCTACACCCGGGAAGGGCTGTTGCTGAGCGACTGCACCCTCGCGGTCTTCAAAAAGCTCAAAACCAAAAAGCTGATTAAGTCGGTGAATGGCCAGCCGTACCGGATCAACATCACCGGTTTGACCAACGTTCGCGCGCAGGCGGACAACCGCTGATACAGCGACCCGGGCAGGGTCGCTGCCCGGGCGTATGGCTCTCAAGGAGAAAAAACCATGATCGATATCCCTCGCATTTTTACTATCAGTGAAAGCGAACACCGTATTCATAACCCTTTTACCCCGGAAAAGTACGCCACGCTGGGGCGGGCGCTGCGAATGGCGCCGGGCGCCTCCATTCTTGACCTCGGCAGCGGCTCCGGAGAGATGCTCTGTAGCTGGGCGCGCGATCATCAGATCGTCGGCACCGGGGTGGACATGAGCCTGCTGTTCAGCCAGCAGGCGGCCGCCCGGGCAGAGGCGCTCGGGGTGAGCGACCGGGTGACCTTTTTGCACCAGGATGCCAGCGGGTATGTCGCCAGTCAGCCGTGCGATATTGCCGCCTGCGTGGGGGCAACGTGGATCGGCGGCGGCGTGGCAGGCACGATTGCGCTGCTGAAGCAGAGCCTTAATCCAGGCGGCATGCTGCTGATCGGCGAGCCATGGTGGCGCAAACGCCCCGCCACGGCGGAAGAGGCGGTTGCCTGCGGCGCGCACTCTCCCGACGACTTCCTGACGCTGCCGGCGCTGGTCGCCCACTTCGGCGAACTGGGCTATGACGTAGTGGAGATGGTGCTGGCGGACCAGGAGGGCTGGGATCGTTATGAAGCGGCGAAATGGCTGACGATGCGCCGCTGGCTGGAGGCCAATCCGCACGATGACTTCGCGCCGGAGGTTCGCCAGCAGTTGACCACCGCGCCGCTGCACCATGTCACCTGGACCCGGGAATATCTCGGCTGGGGCGTGTTTGTCCTGATGGCGCGTTAACCAGCGTGTCGGTAGCGTCGGGAGGCGCTACCGACCATCTTCAGACCTTCAGCTCGTCGTAGCTGACCATGACGTGTTGGCGAAAGGCGGGCCGTGCGGTTAGCCGTGCATAATAGGCCGCAAGATGGGGTAGGGGGCGACGGGTGATATCGATTGCAAAGTAGCGGTACAGCACATGACCAAACTGGATGTCGGCCAGGGTGAGCGTATCGCCCACCAGATAGCGACTGCCGGCGAGACGTTCCTCGGCAATCGCCAGCTTTTGCTCCAGGGCCGTCACCGCCGCGGCGATGGCCTGCGGATCCCGCTCGGCGGCAGGCGTGCGCACCACGCGCCAGAACACCGGCGCCGTAAAGCCGAGGGCAATATTCTGCTTTGACCACTCGGCCCAGCGATCAATCTCAGTACGAGCCAGCAGGTCGCCCGGCCAGAAGGCGTCGTCGGCGTAGCGACTGGCTAAATAGCGAAGGATCGCGCCGGTTTCCCACAGC
This sequence comes from Klebsiella sp. JN_Kp127, assembly GCF_040062505.1. Classification (NCBI taxonomy): domain Bacteria; kingdom Pseudomonadati; phylum Pseudomonadota; class Gammaproteobacteria; order Enterobacterales; family Enterobacteriaceae; genus Klebsiella; species Klebsiella sp. JN_Kp127. The sequence continues at coordinate 24,724 of NZ_JBEAHS010000048.1, read as the reverse complement.
GGCGGATTATCGCCATCCTGCAGCACTGGCACCGTACGATTGGGATTGAGCTGATAAAACGCCTCGCTGTCGGTACCGCCATAGCGATGGCCCACGTCGAAGCGGAGATAGTCCAGCCCAAGCTCGCCAACACACCACATCAGCGCCTGCACGTTAGAGGAAGTTTTTCGGCCCCAGATAGTCAGCATCGGGATCTCCTGTGAACAGGGAAAGAAGGAGCATAGCAGGTAGAGTTGAAAACGGGAGGGGTCACAAAAGAAATGAGCCACCTCGCCGCGCAGGGGGCGGACGCGCTGGTCAGATGTTCAAACCAGGGGCGTCGCTGAGCCAGCTATTCAGCGCACAGAATGAGAGGAAGAAACAGAGGGCAACAGTTTGCCCTCTGTTTACTTAAGTGGTCTTGTACTAAGGTGTGGCGCTAAAAAACTCGCCAAATTTGACGGCCAGCCAGCCGACAGGCGTCGTGGCGCCGCCGACGATATTGGTGATCTCGGCCATCCCTTCCGGTACCGGAATATGTGAGTTCACCGCCGCCTGAGTATATTCTTGCGAAATGTCCGTCCCGACATACAGGATGCAGGTCACGATCAGGGTTCCGGTTATGAACATGCGGAACATATTTCGTTTACAGAACGGCGTGACCATTGCCAGCAGGAACATTAACGAAGCCAGATCGACAAAGGGCAGTACGCGGTTGCCGGGCAGAATGATAGACAGCACCACAGCCATAGGGATTAACAGCAGACCGGTCGCCAGTACCGAAGGTTCACCGATCAATAACGCCGTATCCATCCCGATGTAAAAATCGCGCCCCGGAAATTTAGCCTTCAGTTTTGCTTCAGCTGCATCACGAACAATCAACAATCCCTGCACCAGAATTTCAATCATTTTCGGCAGCAGCAGCATGGCGGCTGAAACCTTAATGGCCAGTGAAACGGCAGCGGAAATGTCATATCCAGCCAGGAAAGCCAACAGCAGTCCCAGCACAAACCCCAGGGTAAGAGGCTCGCCAAAAACGCCGAATTTTTTATTAATACTTTCCGGATCGAAATTGATTTTATTGATGAGCGGGATCTTATCAATGATGTAATTACAGGCAATGCCAAACGGCACGTAAGCTATACAGGTAAGATGTGGGAATGATATCCCTTTAAGATTATAGTTTTTTTGTAAATACGGCGCCGTTAAATCTGCGGCCAATAGCGTCAACACAAAAATAGCGAAAGTAATACCGACAGAAAGCCAGTAATTTCCCGTTCCGGCATAGACCACAGACCCCATGATCAGGAAAATCCAGTAGTTAAAAATATCGATATTCACCGTTTTGGTTAATTTCAACAGAAGCATGGCCAGGTTGATGACGATAAAGCCCACCACGACGGGCAGCATCAGCGGCGAACCCCAGCCAATAGTCGATGCGGTAGGCCAACCGGTATCAACGACCGTTAACTGCAGGCCGATACGCTCAACCATCGCCTGCGATGCCGGGCCCAGGTTTGTCAGCAGCAGGCCAATCACCAGCCCCACCCCTTCAAAACCAATGCCGACCAGCATCCCTGCTTTAAATGCCGTACCGATTTTAACGCCAAAGCAAAGCGCGATAATAAAGAATATTACTGGCATCATTACTGATGCCCCCAGACTAATAATGCTGTTGATAATATCCATAATGATTCCTTAAAAGGCGGGCGAATTGGGCACGAGTTAACCCGTGCCCATTGGGCCCTGTTAATACCTTTAATGGTTCTTTTAGTATTTAACTGAGTTTCTTTAAAAGGATCTCAGCGAAGCGTTTGGGCGAATTACTGAATGCGTCAATGGTACTCCCGGCAATATGGGGCGTAATGGTCACGTTATTCAGGGTATAGAATGCACTGTCGTCAGGAAGCGGTTCGTCATCAAAGGTATCAAGCGCGGCGCCCATGATTTGCCCGGATCTGAGCGCATCAATCATCTCTTTTTCATTGATTAACCCGGAGCGTGCCGTGTTAACAATGATGGCACTGCGCTTCATCAGCGCGAAATGGTGTGCGTTAATCAGATTTTCGGTTTCCGGCGTCAGGCGAGCATGTAACGAGATAACGTCGGCGCGTTGTACCAGTTCGTCCAGTGAATCGACTTTCTCATAACGTTCATGGCCTGCAACGTACTTATCGTAAAAGATAATCTCCGTGCCAAAGCCGCTGAGAAATCCCGCGACCAGTTGGGCAATATGGCCGAGGCCAACCAGCCCCACGACTTTTCCGCCAAGCTCCGGGATCGCCTGATGGTTCGGGCTGTCTTTACGCCAGTATTTATCACGCAGGGCATCGTGTGACCGGGCGATATTGCGCATTTCCGCCAGGATCATGCCGACCGTGAATTCAGCGACGCTGCGAGCGTTACGCCCCGGGGTGTTCATCACCTCAACGCCCCGGGCGTTCGCCACCTCAAGATTCACGTTTTCCACGCCACCGCGGAGTACGCCTACATATTTCAGCGTGGGTAGTTTATCGAACACCGCAGTATTGACGGGGGCAAACTGAGTGATCAGGATGTCAATATCACCCGCTCCCTGAAGCAGATCTTCCGGTAAGGCCACGGCTTCCGCGCCTTCCTGTTCAACCCGCAGATTATCTTCCTGAAGTTTCTCAATGGAGTCATGTGACCACTCGCGTACTTCGACTTCAATCCCGTTATCCCTGAGCGCTTTCAGTCCTGATTCCATCATTGCTGCATTGATAAACAGATCGGCAATTGCCAGACATTTCATAATGATTCTCCCTCGATTAACGCATCAACATACCGCCGGTAACGTCCAGAGTTGCTCCCGTCATATAGCTGGTTTTAGGAGAAACCATGAAGACACCGATGTCGGCAATTTCCTGAGGCTGGGCCACGCGGCCCACCGGAATACGACTGACGTAATAGTCAGGGTTTTGCTCAATGTTCTTACGGATCATCGCAGTATCCATGATCCCGACGGCGATATTGTTCACATTGATTTTTTGTTTGGCGACTTCCCGCGCCAGAGAGATAGCAAAGGCGACCAGACCGGCCTTACTTGCCGCGTAGTGCGCATGTCCCGTCGTGGAGCCGTGGAACGCGGCCTGCGAGGTAATATTCAGAATGCTGCCCATCCGGTCATGCTGCAGGCAGTGATTTACAAATAGCTGGCTGAGATGGAAGATGGCTTTCAGATTGACATTCATCACCAGATCCCAGTCCTGCGGGCTGATCTCGGTGACGTAGCCGCTCAGCCAGATCCCGGCGTTATTCACCAGAATGTCGGCTTTGCCCAGTCTGTCGATACAGGTGGCAAACAGATTTTCCCGGCTCTGTTCGTCAGAGAGATCGGTTTTAACCGCGATGATCTCTACGTTCGCGCTGGCCTTCACCGTTTCGATCAGCCGTTCGGGATGCTCTTCTTCCCGCATATAGGTAAAGCAGATATTGACGCCTTCTTTGGCGAGAGAAAGAACAAACTCTTTCCCCAGGCCGGTTGCGCCGCCTGTCACGATGGCCGTACGATTCGTTAAATTCAGATCCATTTTTTCCTCACTTAGTGCGCAATGTAGTTGCTGCAGCTTTTCCACGGCGACTGCATTTCTGATAACAGGTTTTTATAAAGCTGGTATTTGGTCTGGTAGACCCGGTGATTTTCCGGATTAGGGGAGACGGTGCGTGAGACATGGACCATTTCGTTTGAGGCAGCAAATACCTCTGCAAACCAGCCCACCATGACGGCTGCGGTCATCGCGGTACCCAGGGTCCCGTGCTCTTTGACGTCAACGATTTCCAGCGTGGCCTGGAAGATATCGGCGAATATCTGTAGCCAGACCGGGGAGTTCGTGACACCGCCGGCAATACGAATTGTGCGGCTTAACTTCGGGTTAATATTGCGCAAGCGCTCGGTGTGGTAGAGATGGCTAAAGGCCACGCCCTCATAAATCGCCCGCAGAAAATGGGCTTTTTTATGAAAGCTGTTTACACCGATAAAGCCGGCCGAGGCGTCGGGAATGGTGTTAGAGCCAAACACGAACGGAAAGAACAGCAGGTGGCTTTCATCCGGCGTCGTTGACGAAACCAGCTTATTGCACAGGTCATAGACCGACGATCCTTGTTCGGCGGAGGTTTTCCGATCGCTCTCCATAAAGTTGTTAATAAACCACTCCAGGTTGCTCGCGGAGGTGGGGCTGGCCTCGGTGATGAGCCATTTACCCTCAATGGGATAAATGGAGGTCATAAACAGGTCTTTATCAATAACCGGGTGGTCGGTAACGTATTCGTTTATGCTCCAGGTGCCGGTGACGATCGCCATCTTATCGAGACTGTTGATCCCCGAGGCAATGGAAGAGGCCGAGATATCAAACACCCCGCCAGAAACCGGCGTACCTGCGCATAAACCGGTCAGACGGGCGACATCGTCAGTGATTTTTCCGCAGCATTCCGTTGAGCGTTTGATGGGGGGCAATTTATCCCGCAGTTCATCAAGTCCCCACCATGCCAGCAGTTCATCGTCATACTTGCAGTCACGTACGTTGATCAGGTTGGTGCCTGAGATATCGGTCAGCTCAAGAAAAGCCTCTCCTGTCAGGTAAAAACGGATCAGGTCCTTGACCATAAAAATATAACGCGCTTTTTGCAGCGTCTCGGGCTCGAAGTCCTTCAGCCATGCCAGCAAGGCGACAGGTTGTCCGGCCCAGATGGACTGCATTGTTTTTGGCAAAATGTCGGTAAGGAATTCTGGCGAGCGTTGCCATCTCTCAACGTACTCTTTTGCCCGGCTGTCGGTGGATATAATGCCGTTACGCACCGGGTGACCTTCTTCGTCAACCAGATACAGACCGTTACCATGACCGGTGACGGCCACTCCTTTTATCTGGCTGGCATCAATACCTGATTGCTCAATCGCTTTTTTAATCACTTCGACATTCGCGGCCCACAGCTCATCGATACTGCGCTCTGTGTGGAATTCCCGGGGTGTCAGCATCTGCGTGGATTTTGAGGCGATCGCGAGAACCTGTCCTTTACGGTCATAGATGGCTGCCTTGGTGACGGTTCCACCATTGTCGATGCCCATGACGTATTCATCTTTCATTCGCGTGGACTCCTTATTGGTTACCATAAGCCGGGCTCGCTGGTGGTTATCCCTTTAAATCCGGCATGGAATATTTTATCTACAAGGTATTTGCGCTTAACAAAGCCTCCGGCGATGAATACCACATCAAAGCCTTTCAAATTTCGGCTAATCAACTCCAGACACTGGCAGGCATATTCAGCAGGTAAGATTTCAATTGCGTCCGGTGGACTGTGTTTAACAATATCGAGCGACTGATCAAGCGATCGCGAATCGATAAGTAAAACCCGATATATGGTCAGCAATCCCTCTTTTTTGGCGTAGCGTAGCGCGGAGAGATTGGAAGAAATAACACCATCAACCTTATAATAATTTTTCAGTAGATTGATCCCCGCCTGATCCGGTTTAAAACCACCCAGTAATTCAAGATGAACGAGGACCTTCTTACCGCTTTGATGGCATTTGCCAATTAGCGACTGCAGATTGCCGATATTCGCTTCGGATAGCAGCACATATTCTGACTGGCAGGATAATGCTTTCTCAAAGTATTTATACTTCCTGATGGAAGGGATGATGGTGTTATTTGAAATCATATTAATTTCCGATGTTATTTAGCCATGTAGAGGCTGTATGCATCTTCCGCTGTTGCGTTTTCATGGATGATGGCATTCAGACCTGCTACCACTTTCGCCGGCTGCGGATCCTGGGTAATGTTTCGTCCCACAGCCACGCCTTTCGCACCCATCTGCATACAGTGCTGAACAAATTTGAAGTAACCATCGATGCCGGTTTTTGGCCCCCCTAAGGCAAGCACCGGCACGCCAGCAGCTTCAACGATCAGTCGGTCCTCTGGTGAACCGGTAAAACGCGTTTTGATGACGTCCGCGCCCAGCTCCACCGCTGCGCGGGCCGATGCAGCGATGATCGCCGGGTTGTTAGAGTCATCGCTGGTGACGGGATAACCATACGGGAGCGATTCGACAATCAGCGGTACGTTCCAGCGATCCGCTGCCTGCGCGAGTTGCATCGCCATAATGTGGGTTTTTTCTTCATTGAAGGCGCCGGGGAAGGTCATGCAGACCACTCCCTCGGCAGCGACTTTAAGCGCATCTTCGACGGAAAAAACGGGGGTAGTATCGGGAACGGTATTGTCAAAGATACTGACCGTGCTGTCGACGCGTAACACAACGGGAACGCTGTTCAGCGCTTCACGATAATTCTTCAACATGCCGTACGTGACGAGCGCGCAATCCAGGCCGTGTTCCACCAGAGCAGGGAGCTGATTTATCGTATTATCAATACCATTTGTTTTCGTGGAAAAATAGTAGCCATCCAGCGCTAAGGTCACGGATTTACCATCTTTTGCGAATATTCTTGAGAGACGACGTTCTTTAGACATTTATTTACTCCTGCGATAAAAAACAAAAAAAAAGCCCTCAGAGACTCGCGTCTCTGAGGGCTTTCTGTTCACATACCCTTTTGATAATGGTTCAGGAATCCAAAGCATTATCAATGCAATTTTTTAGCAAAGTGAGAAAGGTTTAACTTTTGTTTAAATTAAATCTGTTCTCTTGTGTGATTAAATAACTAACACACGCGATAACTTACTGTCCAGTTGGTGTCGTTGAAATGAGAGATTCATCACATCAATATGTTGTATGACGTGAAAAGTGCCGGGTTAAATACAGAAACCGAACCCTTAAAAAACCATGCAATAACGCATCCTGACAAGAGGGAGAACGCCAGGCGTTTATTTCATCCGCATGAAGAACCCATCCATGCATGCTCCTGCCTGCAGGTCGCCATCCACAAACGCGCATTTATTCCCGTCCGGATGGCGTTCAAAAACGTTATAGCATCGTTGTCGGCATGGCGGTCTGTCCCCCGGAATGATTTCTTCCCGCCGCCCGGGCAAATTACTCGTCCGCTTTGTGCGCCCAGGCAGGCATCGCCGTCAGGTAACGTTTTGCCCGTTTCCGTGATTCCGCTACGCCCACCTTTTGCCAGGAGTCGAGAAAAGCCGCCAGACCGGATACGGCCTCTTCCCAGGATTTCAGATTACCGTCGCTGTCGCTGCAATACGCGCAATATTTATCGCTGGCCCCTTGCGCATCGGGTGCAGACATCGGCATTCCGCAGGCCTGGCAAAACCGTTCGTGCTGTGTCATAGAGCGCTCCTCCTGTCGTTGAGTTGTCTACTAAACATACAGAATTTACGCCTGGCGTTTAGCGTTTCAGATCAATAGATCCTGCCGTAACCGTTCTGGTGGATCTTCTGCCGGGGCGTGCGGGAGGGATAACGGACAACTTACTCCGTATCGCGCAGCTATCGCCTCCCTTATTTCTTATTGATGCAATGGTTGATCGCAGGCCGCGAGGATGGATTCATGCATCGCTTCGGAAAGTGTTGGATGCGCGAAGATCATCGACAGGAGACTTTCATCTGTGGCCTCCAGGTGACGGGCGATGCCAAACCCCTGGATCAGTTCCGTGACCTGTGCGCCAACCATATGCGCGCCCAGCAACTCGCCGGTTTCAGCATCGAAAATCGTCTTCACAAAACCCTCTGTCTCGCCGCTGGCCAGCGCCTTACCATTATTCTGCCAGGAGAACTTACCGATCCTGACGGGCCGTCCCCTGGCCAGGGCCGTCGATTCCGTCAGGCCCAGACTGGCAACCTGGGGCCGGGCATACGTGCAACCGGGCACATAGTCGCGATCAAGCGGGCGGGCGCCTTCGACACCAGCCAGTGTCTCAACGCAGATCACGCCTTCGTGGCTGGCCTTGTGCGCCAGGCACGGCGGGCCGGCTACATCGCCGATGGCATAAAGCCCGAATACGTTAGTGCGACAAGCGGTGTCCGTCTTGATAAAACCGCGGTCTAACTCGACGCCCAGCGTTTCCAGCCCCAGATCTTCAATATTCGGCTGTACGCCGACCGCCAGCAGCACACGTTCGACGTCCTGAGAATATTCGGCGCCGGTGTTTTTCATGGTGCAGCGCACCCCGGTCCCGGTGAGCTGTACTTGCGTCACCAGGGTCTGGGTATGGACCTGAATACCGCGTTTTTCGAATGACTTACGCACTGCTGCAGACACCTCGGCATCTTCCACTGGCAAAATCTGCGACGCCAGCTCGACCAGCGTCACTTTACAGCCCAGATCGTTATAAAGGCTGGCGAACTCGACGCCAATCGCCCCTGAACCGATGATTAATAGCGACCTGGGCAATAGCTTAGGCCGCAGCGCTTCGAAATAGGTCCAGATATATTCGCCATCTGGCGCGATGCCTGGTAATGCGCGTGGTCGGGCGCCCGTGGCCAGGATCACGTGATCGGCCCGGTAATCGCGCATCTCCCCTCGGGCATCCTCGACCGTTATTTGCCCCTTGCCGCGCAGCCGCGCGGTGCCATCAATGACCTGCACGCCATTTTTCTTCAACAGGTACGCCACCCCGCCGGTGAGCTGTTGCGATACGGTACGGCTAAACTGCACCAGTTTCTGCAGATCGACGTTCACCTCACCCACGCTGATGCCCAGCTGACTGGCATGGGTGATACTGTGCGCGACCTCAGCGCCATGCAACAGCGCCTTGGTTGGAATGCATCCCCAGTTCAGGCAGATGCCGCCCAGATGTTGTTTTTCCACTAATGCGGTACGAAGCCCTAGCTGGCCGGCACGGATGGCGGCCACATATCCCCCAGGACCACCGCCGATGATCAGCACATCGTATTTATCGTGCATAGCTCGTCTCCTGGATAAACATCAAGGTTGGGGTTTCAGCCAGTCGCCTGAGTTCCCGGAGAAAAGCCGCACCTGCCGCGCCATCGATAACCCGGTGATCGCAGGATAGCGATACCGTCATTTGCTGGCGCGCGACGATTTGCCCGTCGCGTACTACCGCCCGCATTTCGCCGGCGCCAATGGCGAGGATTGCGCTTTGCGGTGGATTGATGATGGCGTCAAACTGCCGGACGCCAAGCATCCCCAGATTTGACACGCTAAAGGTCCCCCCCTGGAACTCTTCCGGCTTCAGCGTGCCCGCTTTGGCCCTGGTCACCAGCGAGTGAATTTCGTTCGATATGTCGCTAATTGATTTCCGGTTCGCCGAGCGAACAATAGGGGTAATTAGCCCGGCAGGCAGCGCAACGGCCACTGAAATGTCGGCATCCGCAAAGCGGCGGATACTTTGTGTCGCTTCATCAAACTGAATGTTGACGTCAGGCACGGCCACCAGCGCCAGGGCGCAGGCCTTCACCAGCAGGTCATTAACCGAAATCTTGACGCCGGGTACTTCGCGGTTAATTTCCTGACGTAGCGCTAACAGTCGTTCCAGATCGAGATCGACGCTCAAACGGAAATGGGGAGACTGTTGCTTGGACGTTTGCAGGCGAGAGGCGATAGCCCGCCGCATACCGGACATGGGGATGCTTTCATAGGGTACCGGGGTACTCTCCTGTACCGGGCTGGTCTGCGGGTGCTCGTCGAGTAACAACGCCGCGGCCAGCACATCATCGCGACTCACCCGGCCGCGTGAACCGCTGCTTCGGCAGTCATGCAAGTTGATACCCAGCTTGCCGGCCAGACGGCGCGCCAGCGGGGTGGCCGATACCTGGCTGTCATCGGCATGCGAGCGGGGCGCTTTGCTGCGACGAACGGGGGGCGTCGGGGAGGCCAGGCGACCGCCGGCGGCAACGATCGCGCTTTCCAGATCAGAAACAGAGATACGATCCCCGCGCCCGCTGCCGCGGACTTTTTTCAGGTCGACACCCCAGCGGGCAGAGAGTCGTAACGCATGGGGCGTGGCATTAACCTGAGTCACATCGGTCACGCCTTGCAGACTGACGGGGATGTCGGTCTGCCCAACGGGGGGCTCGGGGCTGTTGGATGGCGGCGAAACAACGGAAGGTGGCTTAGCGCCTGCCTGTGCCGCTACGTCCGGCGCGGCAGCCTCCGTGCCAGGGGCTGCGGATTTCGCCGTAGCCAGAGTGGCAGCGAATTCGTCCAGGTCAGCATCGCTGACCGAAGCGTCAGCCGCCAGGGCCAGCACGGCGCCTACCTGAAGCGTCTCACCCTCTCGGGCGAGTATCCGACGTAACGTACCGGCAAAGGGGGCCTCCAGCACATTGACGATTTTACTGGTTTCAATCTCACAGATTTCCTGCCCTGGGGTGAAGCTGTCACCCTCCTGGATTGCCCACCGAGCGAGCAAGCCTTCTTCCATGGAAAGCCCCCACTTTGGCATTTCAAGCGTCTTGATTTCGCTCATAGGTTAATCCTCCAGCACTTGACGGACGGCGGCTTCGATACGTTCTACGCCAGGGATCCAGAGTTTTTCGAGAGCAGGGGAGAACGGGACCGGCGTGTGTGGCGGCGTCACCAGCAGAACGGGCGCTTTGAGGAAATGGAATGCCTGCGACGCGATCAGCGCCGCGACATCATGAGCAAAACCGAAGCGTGCCGCGGATTCGTCGACAATCACTACCCGCCCCGTGGACGCCACCGATTCCAGAATCCCTTCCTCATCCAGCGGCGAAATGGTCCGCGGGTCGACCACCTCGACCGAGATCCCCTCTCTGGCCAGTTTGTCCGCCACCTGATTGGCTTTATGCACCATTGCCGACAACGCAATGATGGTGACGTCTTCTCCTTCGCGGGTATAGTTGGCTACACCTAGCGGGAGGGTATAGCTCTCGTCCGGTACCTCGCCCTTGAGGTCGTACAGCATTTTATGCTCGCAGAAAACCACCGGGTCGTCGTCGCGAATTGACTGGATTAACAGACCTTTGACGTCATAAGGCGTCGAGGGCACCACCACCTTCAGCCCTGGCGTGGTGGCAAAGATATTATAGGGTGACTGTGAATGCTGGGCCGCGGCGGAAAACCCCGCGCCGATCATCCCTCGCATCACCAGCGGGGCTCTGGCTTTGCCACCAAACATGTAGCGGAACTTAGCCGCCTGGTTGTACAGCGCATCGTGACTCACGCCAAAAAAATCCATGAACATCAATTCCGCGACCGGCCGCAGACCCGTCGCTGCGGCGCCGGCCGCCATTCCGATGATGGCCGACTCGGTAATGGGCGTGTCGATCACCCGATCGGAGCCGAACTGCGTCCACAGCCCTTTAGTGACGCCGAGCACACCGCCAAAGGCTTCTATCTTCGCCTCTTCGGGCGCATTTCCGCCATGACCGCCACGCAAATCTTCACCGATGAGCACCACGCGTTCATCGCGTTCCATTTCCTGAGCCAGGGCTTCCTTGACCGCTTCACGATAGGTTTTAATCGCCATAGTTATCACCCTCAGTATGAGACATAAACGTCTGTCAGCAGGTCTTCCGGAGCCGGATAGGCAGCGGCGCGGGCCTTCAATACCGCATCGTTGACAAGGGCTTCTACTTCCTCGTCAATCGCCGCCAGTTCTTCCTGGGTGATATGCTGTTTGACCTTAGCGGTGAAAATCTTCAGCGGATCATGTTGTTCACGCAGGCGTTGCACTTCACCTTCCGCGCGGTATAGCGCGGGATCCCCCTCAAAATGACCGTGCCAGCGGAAGGCTTTGGCCTCAATGACGCTTGGGCCACCGCCTTCTCGCGCACGTTTGACCGCCTCTGAAGTGGCCTCATAAACGGCAAAGAAATCGGTGCCATCAACGGTCACTGCCGGCAGGCCGAAGCCAGCGGCGCGTCGGGCGATATCACGCCCACCCACGGCGTAGTCATGACCGGTCCCTTCGCCGTAACCGTTGTTCTCGAAAATAAAGACCGCTGGGAGCTGGAGCACGACGGCCATATTGATGGCTTCAAAGACCAGGCCCTGATTAGAACCCCCATCGCCCGTAAAAGAGACACCGACGTTGCCAGTTTTTAGCGTCTTTGCCGTTAGCGCGGCGCCGATGGCCAGGGGAGGGGCTCCCCCAACGATAGCGTTCGCTCCCAGCATTCCTTTCGACAGATCGGCAATGTGCATCGACCCACCCTTACCGCGACATAACCCGCTGTCCTTACCGAATATTTCGGCCATCATGCCGTGAATGTCGCACCCTTTAGCAATACAGTGGCCATGTCCACGGTGTGTTGAACCAATAAAATCTGCGCTCGTTAAATTTTCGCAGACCCCCACCGCGATGGCCTCCTCACCGGTGTAAAGGTGAATGAAGCCGGGAATATCACCGCTGGTATTTTCCTGATGCAACCGCTCTTCAAAGGTCCTGATCTCCCGCATCTTGCGGTAAGCCTGCAATAACGCCTGTTTGCTGAGCATGATTTAATTCTCCTCAATAAAGGTCACCCAGGCGGGGCCAACAGACAGGGCGGATAACCCTGGCCACACCCATGCAATGAATCTACGAGCGGTTAAAGGGAGTGCGAAGCCACCTTCATGGGGGGGTAGGTGGGGGTTTTCATGCTTGAGGTCAAACTTTCTAAATTTTGTGTAGCTATAAAGTTTGGCGGCCCCATGTCATCCCGGGGGCTGGCGTACAATTGAAAAAAAACAAAGCGAGTAGATAACCACGGATGAAGCCATCGGATTTTGAAAGTCGCCAATCACCATCACTGGTCTCCGGGCCATTGCGGCTGACGCGAGGCTTGCCGCTAATCCTGACCAAATTCGTCCCGCCTCGCTCCTCGATACAATTGCTGGAGCGCCCCCGGCTTCTTCAGCTTCTCAATCCCGTTCAGCAGTGCCGGCTGGGCGTCGTTTGCGCCGGCGCTGGATTTGGCAAAACCACGCTGTTGGCGCAATGGCATCAGCAGATGGTCGCCCAGGGGGAACGTATCGCCTGGCTGAGCCTCGATGAGGATGATGATGACGTATGGCAGTTTATTCCTTACCTGCTGCAAGCATTGCGTCCACTCTATGCTGACTGGGACGCCGATTTCTGGCGTGATATGGAAGAACAGAAGCTCTCCAGCTCCGAGCAGCTGCTGGCCGGGCTCATTAACCAGCTACACTACTGCCCGCATGACATATACCTGATTATCGACGACTTCCACGTGATTAACGATCGTGGGGTCTATGAAGCGCTGGGGTATTTACTCAAGCATGCGCCTGCCGCCTTGCATCTGATCATTGGCAGCCGTTTCCACCCCAATCTTGCGCTGAGCCAGCTGCAGGCCCAGGACCAACTGGTGGAAATCTATGATCGAGACCTGCAATTCACGCTCGAAGAAACGAAACACTATTTTAGCCGCACGGTTGCGCTACCCCTCAGCAACCACCATGCACAGCGGCTGCAGTCCGTGACTGAGGGCTGGATCGCAGGGATGAAGATCGCTTCATTGTCCGCAGAATTACAGCATGATCCCGAGCATCTGTTGCGCAATATGCATGGAGGAACACGGTCCATTGCCCGCTATCTTAAAGAGGTGGTCCTGGACCCGCTGCCGGAAGAGGTGCTTGATTTCCTGGTGAAAACGTCCTTCCTCAGTCGGTTAAATGCCGAACTATGCAATGCAGTGACAGGACGAGATGACAGTCAAGCAATGCTGGCATGGATTGAGCGACACAACCTTTTTTTGTCAGCCCTTGACGAACAAGGCTACTGGTTCCGCTACCATCCTCTGTTGCAGGAAAATCTTCGGACCATGCTGCAGCAGAACAACGCTATTAACCGCAAACAGCTACATGAATTAGCCAGTCATTGGTTCGTCGAACAGAAGCTGTGGTCTGAGGCGGTACGCCATGCGCTCAGCGCAGGCAAGCCGGTGCATAGCCCCGGGCAGGACGGCGCAAGCGCTCAGTCACTGGCGGAAGAAGGGGATATCGATACCCTGATCTCATGGATGCATCATTTACCGCCCAGCACCGATCCTGCGCGCATTGACCTGCAAATTAATCTGGCCTGGGCACTGGCGCATTATTTCCACTTTGATGAGTCGAGGCAGCTGCTTGATAACCTCGATCAGATGGTGCTTCATCACCGTGATGATTTAACCCGCAGCACCTGGTGTAAATTGCGCGTTGTGCGGGCAATTTGCGAAGCCTTTGCTGAAAACATCCCGGAGAGTCTGGCTATTGTTCAGCCGTTGCTGGCCGAAGTGCCCTGCGGCGACACCTGGGTTGATGGTCTGATATGCAATATTCTCAGCTATTGCCATGTTGTTAACCAGCGCTATCACGACGCGCTGGAGGTTCAACAGCATATGCCCTCTCCGGAAAGTCCTTTAGATAATCTGTTTGTCTCGGTTTATCGCGCGTTTATCATTGCCCAGTGTCATCTTTGTCAGGGCGATCTGGGAAAAGCCGGGTGGTACGCAGAGAAAACGTTGCGCCAGGCTGAATGTTATACCGGCACCCAGTCGACCAGTGGCGCGACGCTGGCGCCGCTGCTGGCGGAGATAGCCTATGAATGTCAGAGGGGTGACTCGCCCGAGCATCTGTTAGCCGACCGGCTCGAATTCATCGACCGATTCAGTCCACCCGACGCGCTGAGTCGTTGCTATACCTATCTCGCGCGTCAGGCCTTAGATAGCGATATGCCCTATGAGGCCGAGCGATTGCTGGAGCATGCGCAGCGCCTTGCGGTGTCTCGCGGCTGGCAACGGCTCCAGGCCATGTTGTTAGCCGAGCAGGTGAGGGTGCGCCTGCAGCGCGGCAATTTCACCGGCGCAGAGCAACTGCAACGGCAGCTTGAACAAATGGCCGCCAGCTTCAGAATGGATGCCGAACATCCCTGCCAACGCGCCATCGTTATGTCTGCATCCCTTAGCCGCAGCCGGCTTCTTCTCGCCAGAGGCCAGGCGCCGCAAGCCTGCATTTTACTGGCTGAGATGGTCTCCGATCAGGAAAGCCGGGGGGACAGGTTAACCGCAGCGCGTCTGCGTACGCTCTGGTCATTAGCCTTGTGGAACAGCGGCAAAACTGCCGCTGCGCGCATGACATTTCAGCCAGTGCTGCAGCTGGCTGAACAACAGCATCTCAAGGGCCTCTTTCTTGACGCTGGCGATACCTTGCAACCTTTGCTTGCCGGTATGAATGAATCCTCTTCGGCTTGTACAGAGGAAGGGATAGTCCATGAACCCTGGGCAGACAAGCGCGCGCCTGCAGACAGAACACCGCTAAATAGTGGAAGCCCCGATATTCATGGGGAACTCAGCGAGCGAGAATTTCAGATATTACAGCTGATCGCTGAAGGTCAGATGAACAAAGAAATCGCCCGCTCCCTCGCTATTTCTGCCGAGACGGTCAAATGGCACATCAAAAACATCTACGCGAAGCTTAAAGTGAATAGCCGCACTCAAGCGATGAGTCGAGCGCTGGAGATGAAATTACTGGATTAACGGATTGAACAGGGGGGGCTGGATAGAAAATCTTATTAAGACGAGCCACTTTCTTAACGGGGCTATGAGCTATGGATAATCCCGGCATTTCTGAGACTATGGGGCTTCTCGCTCTGAACAGTGACGGTAGTTTTGATGCCCTGGCTCAGCGATAAGAACATGGAATTTAAGTGCATCGGCCTCCGAGGAAAGTAACCCTGGTGTAAACCCAGGGTCAGAAAGACGAAGATCTCTGATTTAGCACTGCACTGAATTTGGGCCAGGGTCATGAGGAGTCAGATCCTCGTTCACAGTGGACCTAAAGCTCGGTTAGCTCGTCCGCTTTGAGCGAACAACGGACATTGCTAACAGCATTCTGTGTGAGTCAACGGGAAGCAGGTCACATCCTGTAAGCCTCGCCATACGCCTACACTTCGAAAGTGAATGTCAGCATATTGAGGCGTCATGTGATAGATTGCTTTTTTGATCGCGTAAATAGGAAACAATAAGTGACCTCTGAGTCAAACCGAATTTCCGCCGCAAGCATCGCCTATATCAATGCAGTTTGTCGTGCTTGGGGGTGGTCATGGCAAGAGATAGGACAGGCCGATGATGACGGTTTTGATGGGCTAGTGTACCTGCGAAGCAAAAGGATCAATGAAGACCGTCCAAATGATCGCCGATCATGGAAACATGAATTTACTGGGGGGCTAATCCAAGTCCAGGTTAAGAGTGGGGCAAGCTACGTGGTCGATACGGGTGAAGACTATCTCGAAATTAAAATTTCAAATCTTGAGGTAAAGCGAGATCTTTGGAACAAGTCACCGCTGCCTGTTGCGCTGGTTTATGTAAAGGAAGCATCTCCGGGAAAACTTGTAAGCCAAGCTTGGTGGGCCGATCTAAAGCGAGCTGACTCCTATACTAAACAGGGCACTGTGATCGTCCAGCTAAAAAATAGATTCCAATCGGGCCTGGAGTGCATTCGACCATTTTCACGACTTGCTACCGGTCAGCATCGAGCGCTGGGGCTCGTGGAAATTGATATGACGCAGCAGAGTAGTTTACCTACACGTATTAATTCGTTTTCTAAACCAACCAAGTTTGCAGCCTGGGAATTTTATAAATTGTGGAAGGCCAAAGGTGCCACGCATCCCACACTTGGTAATGTCATAGTGAATAGAACGGGTTGGTCACACATTACGCGTGTAAAACGACCACTTGCACGAATCTTTGCAAGCTTTGAGTTGTTACCTACCGCCGCACGTATTATTGAGACAGTCGATACATGGCACAGGCTTCGAAGAGGTCTAAAGACTCGAAAGTTTCCTGATGGCTCATGGGCGGAATACGACTATCTGGGGGTCTCTGCGTTAGTAAAGTGGCCTGCGCGGGAAGCATCTGAGGTAGTCGTGATACTTAAGCGTGAGACTACCCTAAGTGAAGATCATATAGCCAAAGGCTCTAGCGCAAAGAGCGGTATTAGAGTTAAAGAAATAAAAACTTGGTTCTATTCCGTGTACGAACCCGGTAGGCGTAAGGGAAAAATTTGATCGGTGCGTCACTCTCAGACTGATCCAGACGTACTAGGAAACCCAATACCGGCAGGCTAGGTTAGAGTTAGCCACTCTCTCTTGTGTGCACACCGATCAGCGAGCAAGGTACCATAATCACGAGTTAGAGGTCTATACCCAGTAGAGCAGGCAGCGCTATAAGTTCACAGCAGACATAGCATTCGCTGAACTGAAAATCTTGAATGTCTGCTCTTGGCACAAAGCGGACCGACTGAAGCGTTGCGAAGTCTGCTATGAGCGAAAGGTGGACGCCCGCATAGCGTTAACAGGCGTCCGATATTTTAAAGTGGGCAGATTACTTAACACGCTTCCCCGTTTCGCCAATGACTTTCTCACCATCCTCTTTGTTAAATGCTCCTTTCTGACGTTCCGGAATGATATCCAGAACCAACTCCGAAGGACGGCAAAGTTTAGTTCCCAGTGGCGTCACTACAATCGGACGGTTAATCAGAATCGGATGTTGCAGCATAAAATCGATTAACTGGTCGTCAGTAAATTTATCTTCTGCAAGACCCAGTGACTCAAACGGTTCGACGTTCTTACGCAACAAAGCACGGACGGAAATGCCCATATCTGCAATGAGTTTGACCAGCTCATCTCGTGAGGGTGGAGTCTCAAGGTAAAGAATAACGGTCGGCTCATTACCGCTGTTGCGGATCATCTCCAGCGTATTACGCGACGTGCCGCAGGCCGGGTTGTGATAGATGGTAATGTTGCTCATATCAGTATCTCATTACAAAGTGAAAGAGAGACGTAGCGCCAGCGCTGCCAGCGTTACAAACAGCACAGGCAGAGTCATGACGATCCCGGTGCGGAAATAGTATCCCCAGGTGATGGTCATATTCTTCTGTGAAAGGACATGCAACCAGAGCAGCGTTGCCAGGCTACCAATAGGTGTAATTTTAGGTCCCAGATCGCAGCCAATCACGTTGGCGTAGATCATCGCCTTTTTAATAACGCCAGTTGCAGTACTGCCATCAATAGAGAGAGCGCCAACCAGCACGGTAGGCATGTTGTTCATGATGGAAGACAGGAAAGCCGTCAGGAAGCCAGTACCCAGCGTCGCGGCCCAGAGTCCTTTATCCGCCAGTACGTTCAGCACACCTGAAAGGTATTCGGTTAGCCCGGCGTTGCGCAGACCGTAGACCACCAGGTACATCCCCAATGAGAAGATGACGATCTGCCAGGGTGCCCCACGCAGTACTTTACCGGTGTTAATGGCATGACCTCGTTTCGCCACGGTAAACAGTATTACCGCCCCAACTGCCGCAATTGCGCTAACGGGAATCCCGAAAGGCTCGAGGACGAAAAAACCTACCAGCAGAAGAATCAAAACAATCCAGCCGGTGCGGAACGTAGCCGGATCTTTTACTGCTTTTTCAGGTGCCTTCAGGAGAGCCAGATGGTAAGTCGGCGGGATATCTTTGCGGAAGAACAGATGCAGCATAACCAGCGTGGCGATAATAGCAGCAATATCCACCGGCACCATTACCGACGCATACTCAGTGAAGCCCAGTCCAAAGAAGTCCGCCGAGACTATATTCACCAGGTTCGACACGATAAGCGGCAGGCTGGCAGTATCGGCAATAAAACCGGCAGCCATGACGAATGCCAGCGTGGTGCCTTTGCTGAACCCTAATGCCAGCAGCATGGCGATGACTATCGGCGTCAGAATAAGTGCCGCACCATCGTTGGCAAACAGTGCCGCCACCGCCGCACCGAGCAGAACGATATACGTAAAGAGCAAACGTCCACGACCGTTACCCCAGCGGGAAACGTGCAGCGCTGCCCATTCGAAAAAACCGGACTCATCAAGCAGCAGGCTGATAATAATTACGGCAATAAAGGTCGCCGTCGCGTTCCAGACGATATTCCACACCACCGGAATATCGCCCACATGCACAACGCCTGATATCAGAGCCAGTCCCGCGCCCAGCATTGCACTCCAGCCGATCCCTAATCCCTTCGGTTGCCAGATAACCAAAACAATGGTCAGGACAAAAATAGCGCCTGCCAGTAACATAAAACCTCCTGACAGGGCGACTTTGCCGCCCTGTATATGCCAAAAAATTAACTCATCAACTCTCTGAGCTTTTCAATACCGGCGGGCTCTGACGCCAGCACCGGAACAAGCGCTATACGATCAGCGTGCTGATTCTTAACAGCCTCAATCTGAGGCCGTTCCTGCTGGGCGCGCTGGCAAAGCAACGGAGAATGCGTATCCGCAATGGAAAGGCTGTTATTGATAATCCAGCCCCACGGATGAATCCCCGCTCTTTCAAGGTCAGCCTGCAGGTTTGCCGCTTCCAGAACCGGTGTGGTTTCAGGAAGCGTAACAAGCAGAACTTTGGTTCTATCCGGATCCTGAAGCTGCATCATTGGGGTAGTAAAATGACCTTTACTCCCCATTTTTTTGGCAATCTCTCGGTGGTAAGCCCCGGTCGCATCCAGCAGCAACAGCGTGTGTCCGGTAGGGGCGGTATCCATGACAACAAACCGTTTACCCGCTTCACGAATCACCCTGGAAAAGGCCTGAAACACGGCAATTTCTTCAGTACAGGGAGAGCGCAAATCCTCTTCCAGTAGCCGTTTCCCTGCTTCGTCCAGATCTCTTCCCTTCGTCTCAAGAACATGCTGGCGATAGCGTTCGGTTTCATCGTGAGGGTTGATGCGGCTGACCTGAAGGTTTTTGAGGCTGCCGTTCAGCGTTGTACTTAGGTGCGCAGCAGGATCAGAGGTCGTGAGATGCACGTCAAATCCCATGTCTGCCAGCCTTACGGCGATGGCAGCAGCCATTGTGGTTTTCCCTACGCCACCTTTGCCCATCAGCATAATCAGGCCGTGTTCACTGCGAGCGATATCATTGACCAGGCCAGAGAGCGATAAGTTTTCAGGCGTGTACTGGATGTTCGTTACCGGGAGCGGTAATGCCTCAGAACCGGTATCCAGCAGTCCCTTCAATGCTGAAACACCAACCATATTGACTGGCTGTAGTAATAGGGTATCTGTCGGTAGCCCAGATAAACCGGCAGGAAGATTTGCCAGTGCCTCCTGCTCACGTTGCCATATCGCAGCGGCCAGGGCGTCATGTTCAGCTTCGGCTTTAGGCAGCACACCATTGATCACCAGGTATTGGTTTTTCAGGCCAATTGCGGCGAGTTCTTCATGGGTGCGGGCGACTTCCTGCAGCGTAGATTTTTGCAGTCGCGCAACCAGAACCAGGCGGGTACGTTCAGGATCGGATAACGCCTCTACCGTATGAGAATACTGCTCACGCTGCTTTTCCAGCCCGGCCATTGGGCCAAGACAGGAAGCACCATCTGGATTACTTTCAATGAAGCTACTCCAGGCACCGGGAAGCTGGAGAAGGCGAATCGTGTGGCCCGTCGGCGCTGTATCAAAAATGATGTGATCGAAGCGGGTCAGCAGGGAAGCGTCTGTCAATAAGCTGGTGAACTCATCAAACGCCGCAATCTCAGTGGTACAGGCTCCTGAAAGCTGCTCGCTGATACTGTTAACAACGTCATCAGGCAAAAGACCTTTGATAGGATCAACGATTCTGGAGCGGTATTGTTTGGCTGCTTCCTGCGGGTCGATTTCCAGAGCGGAAAGTCCATGAACTGCTGCCACAGGGCGAATGGTGTTACCGATAGCCTGATCGAATACCTGGCCGACATTGGAGGCTGGATCGGTACTGACCAGCAAAACCCGCTTACTCTGTTCAGCAAGGCGGATTGCCGTCGCGCAGGAAATAGAAGTTTTTCCTACACCTCCCTTACCGGTAAAAAACAGGTAAGGCGGGATATTCTGTAAGAATTTCATATGTCCTCCTGACATACTCAGCAACAGGAAGTATTACCACCACAGCAACTGGTGGGAGCTAACCCTACCTTCTCCAGCGGAATACCGAACCAGCGAGCCAGCTCAGCACGTTTTGGGTATCGCCCTGCCATCACAGTTTCACCGTCCAACAGCAGTAGCGGAAGCCCTTCTGCTCCAGATGCTTCGAGGAATGCTTTCGCTTTCTCATTCTGAACAAAGCTCATGGGCTGCTGCGCCAGGTTGTAACGTTCAACCTGTACGCCACGTCCTTTCAGCCACTGCACATCAGCAGAAAAATCAACCAGAACCTGATCGACATCTGAGCCACATACGCCGGTACTGCAGCACATTGCCGGGTCAAACACCGTTAACGTCTTCATTCTGAATACCTCATATTCGTAAAAACATATATGTTCAGGCAAATTTTTTAGATGCAAACAGCCTTACCGCTACCAGAGCAGTTTGCCGATGCCAGCTTACGGGCGATGGCCTGTACGTCGTCCTGTTGGCTTAACCAGGCCTGCTCAATCACCTGAGCGGCCCAGGAAGGAATATGCGGAGACAGGCGGTAGTGGACCCACTTGCCCTGTTTGCGATCCAGCAATAGTCCACTTTCCCGGAGCATTGCCAGATGACGGGAGATCTTGGGCTGCGACTGCTCCAGCGCTGTACAGAGATCGCACACGCACAGCTCTCCCATCTCTCTGAGCAGCAGCACGATGCCTAGACGGGTTTCATCGGAGAGGTTTTTGAAGAGTTGTAGGGAAGTAAACATCTTATTCGCTCCATCATGCCTGCCGTGAGCATACTCCAAATTAGGATTATATAAATTAATACATGCGTTTTATCATATGCATGATATCTAAGTGCCTAGTTTCATGCAACTGTACAGATTTAGTTACGTTACTTAACGAAGCTTTTGAAACCATGTATAAAAAATCAAACTTCTCCCCTAAAAACTGTCGTTTTGTTCATATATGCAAGAAAAAAACCTTTTTACGCTTAATCGTAAACATTACACTATCTGAAACAGGCAACCTTCGGAGCTGAAAGAGATTTTTTCAGCTTTTTTATGAGGTTAGGTTGATCACTATAGTGATATATTGATGATAGGTATAAAAATGGCATTTCAGTTAAGGCATTGTGTTATACACGAACTAGTAAAAGAAAGTGGAAAACAGCGCGTTGAGGCTATTATTAAGCAGGTTCTGCCTACAGATGACAAATATGTGCAGGAATTAGTAAAATCTCTGAATGACTTAATTGGAAAAAAAGAAAACCAAGCAGCAAGAGGTACTTTTGACATTGAGGATCCTACTTACAGGGTACCTAATGCTTTCCAAGACTATTACAGCGGTAAGGCAGAGCCTGATTCATTTCATACATTTTCAACTGTGTGTATGAACGAGCTTACTCGGCAAGCAAAAGACCCTTCGAGAGTTGCCGCATCCGGTGGAGCAATAGTATTTGCTCATTACACAAGTGGCACCTCAAACTTCATGCTTATTACAATGGTTAAGCAAAAGGAAGCTTTACGGCTAGATGAAAATTTAAAGCCCGTCGGGATCGTTCAAATAGACATGGCCAAGATACATCAGGCTGCAAGGGTAAATTTTGATAGATATTATCAATATGAAACATTACCGGAAGAAGAAAAACCTACATATCTCGCTTTCGTCAGTCCTAAAATAAATCAAGATGCTTCGGGGTATTTTGTAGCAGCCTTAGGATGTACAGATAGTGTTCCCTCTGCTAAAGCCACTGATGGCGCACTTAATGGGGTTAAACAATACTTCGAAGCGAATAAAGAATTAACTGCGTATAAAAATCAAGCATATGATGCTGTACTCAATTATTTAACATTAAAAGAAGATGGTAAATTAGCATCTCTTACCGAAATCGACCATGCAGTTAGAAGTACAGTTCCTGCAGATAAGTATGAACATATAGATAACTTTATAACCTATCTTAATAGTGAGGAAATTGGACTACCGTTAGAGTTTTCTATTAACAGAGCTGTGCTCGGTAGACGTGCGAAAGTAAAAGCTAAGTCAAATGGGTGGGAGTTAAACTTTGAAAGACGATTTTTTGGTACAGCTCCAGGATCAGTAATCCAGTATAATCGTGCAGATAAAAAACTGATAATATCGAAGCTAGACGAAAATATCATACAAAAATTAGAAGCTGTTCTTAAAGAGAGAGGGTAATTATGTCCGCTCAACAATTTGAAAAATTAGTCAATTTATATCGTGGGCTCGGTAGACCTGCCATGACTGATTCTCAATTTGTTTTCAAGGGAAAACTTAGCGATAACCTTACGCAGCTAAAAGAGCTATGGGATGAACATAATCCAATGCTCTCAGATTTTGAAATATTATTTAGTGATTCAAATGCCGGGACTTATTTCGGTGATATCTTCCCCATCAATATTGATCATGATACAGATGTAACACTGAAGGTCTCTTTACCGGGTGGGGATTTTCAATTTGTAGATTCACTTGATGTCTTTTTATCATTTGATAACAAATTAAACATGGGGTTAGATGTCGAGAATGTATATCTTGTTCAAGAAGATTATATTTTTGGAGAAAATACTGACAACCTAACAATTAAAAATACATTAATACTTTCTCATTTTATAAATGAACTCAGCAAATTAGCAAACTATATTGATCGAATTGATGACAATGGCCGCCTTAAGATTGTATTTATTGATACCGGAAGTTCTAAAAAAACACCTCCAATTGTACTTGAGCCAAAGATATCGATAGATAATGCTTCTTACCCTGCCGTAGATTTATCAGTCTTTAATAATATCAATAATCATGAAAATGATAATGCTCATGTTCAAGAAAAACAATCAATGTTTAGAGTTTCAGTAATCGAAGTGCTACGAGAAGTAGATGGGGAGGAAGACAATTTTAATAAATTAATTAAACATTGGGAACTCCTGAAAGAGACATATTACGGTAATTTTGAATGCTATTTGACGAACTTTTCATTTCTGAAACAAAAAAAAGAAGCTGCCGAAAATTACATGTCAGTATCAAGTAAAATATCAAATACTCTATCCTCTATTTCAGGCAAACTTTTCGGCCTTCCCATTTCCATAGGTGTTGCTCTTGCTATATTAAAATCATCAGAAAAATTTGAAAGTATTCTCACATTAATTGGTGTCGCAATCACATCACTGTTAATATTATTTAGCATTCAAGATCAGAGAAAGGTCCTTTATTCTATAAGGGCGTCCATAGATGCTTTGTTTAGCCATACAAAATCGGCTAAATCTGGTGAACTGTCAGAACTTATAGCCTCCCATAAAAGAGATCTTTTTTCTCAGGCTGATAAACTTAACTCAGTTATGGTTATCTTTTTAATTTTATCAGTCACACCATTCATCCTCTCATTATTAGTTTATTTATCGAAATTTGAACCAGCCATTGTTATTAAATTCGATGAGTATATATCAATATTCATGAAGCAATTACTATCTTAATTTTAAAAAAAGCCCACTTAAAAATAAAATTTAGCTAGCTAACAATGGCAATGGCAATGGCAATGGCAATGGCAATGGCAATGGCAATGAATATGACAGCATGACATTATTAACTTAACGCTATGATTATAAAGAATATTTAACAAAAACCTTCATGCAATTGAATACAGAATTGCCCATACCCCATAACTAGTTTTGCAACGTAAATGCATCTTACAAACATAGCCAGTCCGATATTCCAATCAGGTTATTAGGAGAATGCAACCGAAGTAGTAACTCCCCTATGTAAAATATCATCTCAACCGGAACTTGAATATGGCGGTCATTGCTTGCTTAGTCTGCTTTGAGCGAGAAGTGGATTAAGTATGGCACAAATACCGATTTATGGGTGTTTATCACAAACGTGATATATAGTTTCCTGTGATTAACTCAATGCCTTGACACACAAAATGGTATCCGTTTGATTCATTGATTCATTGATTCATTGATTCATTGATTCATTGATTCATTGATTC
>NZ_JBEAHS010000047.1:0-66675 GCF_040062505.1 Klebsiella sp. JN_Kp127 | reverse complement strand
CGGTGACCAGGCCGGAGCCGACGTTTTCATAGCCGATCAGTTCGACGTTGGCGGCTTTACACATCGAGTCCGCTGCTTCAATACAGGCCACCAGACCTTTGGTTTCGATAAGCCCCAATGCATCACCCATCGTGATCTCCTCCAGAACAGGTTTTGTGATTCGGGAAAACCGTCCGCGTAACGGCATCAACACGCGGAAACGGCGTTCGGGGTTCACTATAGGGAATGGGGAAAGAAGTGAAATTTAAATCCGTGTAGATGAATATTTTAGGTTTTTACTCTGATATTTAGCCTTATTTAGGCTTCTTTTTACCTGTTTATCCTGTCTTATGCGTGAGGATTTTCATGATGATATGGCGTTTTTTTAAGCTATTTATCGGCGGGAGATGAATGTTAATAAGATGCTAATTACTTGCCAGCAATCGGTAATATAGCCGCGTGATAATTGTGGGTATGCTCAAGTTCTCGCGACGAAGCTAAACGCAAAACGTGCGCTTTTAGCATCCAGGGAAAAGAGGGCAAGAATGGAGCGTGAGCGAGGGCGCATTTTCCTCGCGGTGGTACAGGGGGGACGGGTTAATTAAGCGTGCTGCCGGACTTCAGCGTGCAGATGTAGAGCGGTGAGTTGATAGAGCTCAGCAGGATAGCTTTGTCGTTAAGCTTTTGCGCATTGAGGAACAGGCCGTCGTGACTGTCGGACATCTCGCGCATGAAATAGTCGAAGATGACATCCGGTGATTCGTCGATGGACGAGGCGCTGGATTCCCATTTCCTGATGCGGTAGTGGCGCTCGGTCGCCGAGATGCGCTGGCTGGTATAGCTGAATTTGACGTAGCGCTGCAGGTAGAGCCAACCGGCGGCAGAATCGGTATAGCCTTCCACTACCATCGACCCGTTGCCGTTGGCGGCAAAATTAAAATGGATATTGCCGTTCACATTCTCTTTTTCCATGTTTTCAAAACGCATGATCGCTTTGGTGGAGCAACTCATCACGCCGTCGCTGGCATCCGGCAGCAGGCGCCAGGCGCTAAACCCGGCGGCGGCGATAAACGCGAGGGTAGAGAGGGCGAAAAAGGTGCGAGGCGCGATTCTCATTGCGGTTTCCAGGAGTAGTAAAAGTAGTTATCGCAATAGCTAAACGGGTTGTCTTCGTGCATCGCGCAGTGGGCGAGAAACACCCGGCCCAGGCCGTTGGTCTCCAGCCGGTCGCCATAGAAGAAAACAAAACGCTCGCCCGGCTTGCAGCTGAGCTTCAGCCGCTGACGCACCTCATCAAAATTCTTACCGTAGGCCGTCGCCGAGACCGAACGCAGCATTTCATCGCTGGCGAGCAGTTCGCACTGGCTGTGGTTCATCAGCGTCAGATTAATTGGCCGGGCGACGTGGGTACCGGCAAACGTGAATGCCAACAGCAGCAGGGCGATGACCAGCAGGCAGCCGCCGGCCAGATACCAGCACATCCCGCGCGCATGTGGTGAAGCGGCAGGCGGTGTGGTTTCCCTTCCTGACGCCGCGGGTTCGCCAGAGGGCTCAGCGGGACTGGCGTCATCGGCCTGCGCCGGACCGGCGTCGAGCAGTTCGATGCTGAGATCCTGATTCAGCTGCAGCATGCCGCGCGACACGGTAACGATAATGTTATCGATATCGTAGTGACGGAAGGTTTTGCGCAGCATGCTCAGATACTGGTTGAGGTTGCTGTTGGAAGACGTTAAGCCGTTATCGTCCCAGACTTTTTTCAACACTTCATCGCGACTGACCACACCGGTATGGCGGAGAAAAAAATAGAGCAGCGCGCTGGCGGTGATGGATAGCTGGCTATCCGGTTCATCGCTGCCGGGCAGGGTTAGCGTGCCGTCCGTTGCATCATAAATGAGACGGGCATTGATGTTGTAGCGCATCGCGGCCTCACTCTATTCGCTTCATGCGGGAAGCGTCATTTTGGTCAGATCCTTCACCAGCGACTGGCGGTGTTCGCTGCTCATGGTGCGCCCCTCGGTCAGCTCAGATAACCAGATGCCGTCGGCGGCGTAGCGTACCAGGGTACCGGTTGGGCCGTTATCCAGCGCATCGCCTTGCGCCAGGTGGCCAAGCATCCAGTCGCGCCAGCATTTTCGCAGCACCGGTTCGTCCGGCATCGCCAGCGACAGCACCATCAGCTGACGGCTTTCGTGCGTGTCCGTCAATTGCGGATTGGAAAGATAGTGCAAATAGGCGCGGGTAAAGCGCCCGTAAGCGATGTTATCGGCGGCCATCAGTTCGCTAATCGCCTTTTCCATAATCGCCAGCAGCCTGGCGAACAGAGCGAAAATCAGCGCCTGCTTATTGGGAAAATGGTGCAGGAGGCCGCCTTTGCTGACCCCAGCTTCGCGGGCGACAGCGTTCAGCGACAGGGCGGCGATACCGTCCCGGCCGGCAATCATCGCCGCCGATTCAAGCAGCTGACGGTGGAGACGGACGGGATCTTTTTTACGATGCTGGGCTTCCATATTCATGGCCGGAATCATACCGACCAGACGGTATGATTATTTTTGATCGCTATCAATATGAGAGGCGGCTTCGCGGGACGGGATGCCGTTAATGCGTGGAGGCTCACAAATTGTCATATTAATGAAAGCGATAACCCGGAAGGGCTATCGCCTTGAGGTTTATTTCGTTGTCAGGTGCACCGCCAGGCCGCTTTGCCCCGGCGCCAGCTCCGGGCGCAGCGTCAGCGATGGGATCAGATAGTCGCCATGATTTTGCCGGCGAAATGGAATAGGCTCGGTTTGCCACAGCGTGTCCAGCCGCCCGGCCAGGGTGGCGCACTGGTCGGCGAACTGCGCGGCATCGGTTTTGTCCGTGCGGTAGAACACCAGCGGCGGAAGCACCTCGAAGCCGGGATAGAACAGCATACCGTGCTGAATGGGGAACAGGATGTCGTCGATGGGGCCATTGATCCCGCGCGGTGAATAGTGTTCCGCCCAGCCGCCGGCGGTGACGATCAGCATTGCCCGCTTGCCGACGAAGGTGCCTTCCCCATAGCGATCGCCCCAGTGGCGGTCGCTGTGCTCGCCGACGCCATAGGCAAAGCCCCAGGCGTACACCCGGTCGATCCAGCCTTTCATGATCGCCGGCATCGAGAACCACCACAGCGGGAACTGAAAAATTGCCGTATCGGCCCACAGCAGCTTTTCCTGCTCGGCGGCGATATCCGCGCTCTGAGTTCCTTGCGCAAAGGCCTGTTTTGAATCCAGGGTAGGGCGCCAGAACTCGCCGACCGGCGGCGCGCCGCTGTCGTCGGCGTCATACCCGGCCTTCCAGCGCATGGCGTAGAGATCGGAGACCTGGACTTCATGACCGGCCTGCTGCAGATGACGGATGGCGAAATCTTTGAGTCCGCCATTGAGGGAGCGCGGTTCCGGATGGGCGTAAATCAGCAGTACTTTCATAACATCACCTCTGAAGTTGGAAGAGCTGCAGAGTAGGAAAGCTGGCGCTATAGTAGAAATTAATTACTTAAATCTCAGGTATAGCTGTGATTAATTTACATCGTCTGGATCTCAATCTGCTGCGCACGCTCGACGTGCTGCTCAGTGAAAATAACGTTACCCGGGCGGCGCAGCGGCTGAATCTGTCGCAGCCGTCGGTGAGTATTCAACTCGCCAGGCTGCGGGAGATGTTCGCCGACCCGCTGCTGATGCCGGGCCCGCGCGGCATGCAGCCCACCGCCCGCGCCGATGAGCTTCGTCAGCCGCTGCGCGCTGCGTTAGCCGCGCTGGAGCAGGCGGTGGCGCCGGTGGCGCCTTTTAATCCGGCCGCGGCGGCGGAGACCTGGCGGGTGGCGGCGACGGACTATATGGCTTCGGCGACCCTCATGCCGATGCTGGGCAGGCTACGGCAGGCCTCTCCCGGCAGTCGGCTGGCGGTATTCGAACTCCAGCCGGCGCGGCTGGAGCAGCAGGCGGCCAGCGATGAAGTGGATCTCTTTTTCCATACCCGCGAGGGCGCGCCGCCGGGGC
The DNA here is from genome assembly GCF_040062505.1 of Klebsiella sp. JN_Kp127. Lineage (NCBI taxonomy): Bacteria > Pseudomonadati > Pseudomonadota > Gammaproteobacteria > Enterobacterales > Enterobacteriaceae > Klebsiella > Klebsiella sp. JN_Kp127. The sequence goes on along the minus strand of NZ_JBEAHS010000047.1, from coordinate 62,677 downwards.
TGCATCAGCGCCTGCTGTTTCGCGAGCGCTACGTGCTGGCGGGCCGGGCCGGGCATCCGGTGCTGCGGCAAGGGTTGAGCCTGGAAACGTTCTGTCAGTTGGAGCAAGCGATCGTCTCCCCGGACGGAGGCGGCTTCAGCGCGGCGACCGATACCGCGCTGGCGAACCTTGGCCTGACGCGGCGGGTTGTCCTTTCCGTGCCACATTTCCTGTTTATGCTGGAGACCCTGCGCAATAGCGATCTGGTGGCGGTGCTGCCGGAGCGGCTGGTGCGCGGGCAGAGCGGGCTGGCGGTCGTCGAGCCGCCGCTGGCGGTCGCCGGCTTTGAGATGCTGATGCTGTGGCACGAGCGCTGGCACCGCGACCCGGCGCATCAATGGCTGCGCCAGTTCATTGTGAATTCACTGGAGGAACAGACATGCTGAGCGGACTGAATCACCTGACCCTGGCGGTCAGCCAGCTGGCGCCGAGCGTGGCGTTTTATCAGCAGCTGCTGGGCATGACGCTGCACGCCCGCTGGGACAGCGGGGCCTATCTTTCCTGCGGCGATCTGTGGCTGTGCCTGTCGCTGGATCCGCAGCGGCGCATCACCCCGCCGGAGGAGAGCGATTATACCCATTATGCGTTTACCATCAGCGAAGCCGATTTCGCTCGCTTCGCCGCTCGCCTTGAGGTAGCCGGCGTGGCGGTGTGGAAGCTGAACCGCAGCGAAGGCGCCTCGCACTACTTCCTCGACCCCGACGGCCATAAGCTGGAGCTGCACGTCGGCAGCCTCGCCCAGCGTCTGGCCGCCTGCCGCGAACAGCCGTATAAGGGGATGGTGTTTTTTGAGGATGAGTAAGTGGTAACTGGGAACCTGTAGCCCCGGTAAGCGCAGCGCCACCGGGGAGATGAGCGTCGTGTATTACCCTTCGAAGTTCAGTTCGGCATTGCGCTTGAACACCAGGAAGCCCATCAGCGCGCACAAGTTCAGCAGACGGCTGAGATTATTACTATTGCCTTCGAATCGGAGGCGGCAAACCAGAGATATCAGCGCCACATGCAGGGGGGATGTAGGTGTTTTTAGTCGCAGGCGTACTTTCGCCAGCAGCGGCTTATCACCCGCCATCCTGCAGTAAACTTAGTTCAGCGTGTTAATATGATGCTGCTTAAAATTCTCCGCCTGCGCCAGTACGCCCATATACACATCATCATTCGCCACCGGTGGGAACTTATGCTTATGCAGTAACAGAATGAGTTCCACTTTCAGTTTCGCTTTAATGTCATCACGCTTGCTCCAGTCCGGATACTTCGAGGTGTTATCGACCACCGCCTTCATCTCTTTCGCCAGCGCCAGCATCTTGTCGTCCTCATAGGTGAACTGATATTTATCGCGCATATGCGCCAGAATGTCGTAGAAGGCTTTCTCTTCGATATCAATCCCCATTTCGGCGTAGGTACCCATTTCGGTTTTAATATCGTAGATAATATCGGTCATTTCCTGACTGAAGGTATCGAACTCATCGCCGTTGAGAACATCATCTTCCCGGCGTTCGTTATATTTATCCATAATCGACTGAAAACGACGGGTGAAGTTGATCCCCTGAAGCTGGTTGATCTTTTTAAAATCGCTGATGGCTTTTTCCAGCAGCTTTTGCAGCAGCTGAATTTTGGTTGCCGGCAGTTTGATCTTATTAATGCGCGCGAGATAATCGTCGTCGAAAATATCGATCGACTCTGCTTTCTTGTCGCCAAGGAAAAACAACTCTTCCACGCCGTCGGCCTTTAACGCATCGGCAATCATCTCCCGCACGCGAGCGTTCATCTGCGTGACATCCGGTGCGTCGCCTTTGGTCAGCTTGAAGACGATGGAGCGTACGGCAATATAAAAGTGGATGTAGTCGCGCTCGGCCTGCGAAAGCGCTTCGCTGCCACAGCAGACGTCATACGCCGCTTTCAGACGCTTCACCAACCCCATAAAGCGGCGCTCTGTCTTCTGAGTGCGCATGACAAATTCTGCCGCCTGATTCAGGCAGGCCAGCTGCGCCTGCGGTTCCCCTGTGAAGTAAGCCCGGCTGTCGAAGTCGTGCAAAACCTGCGCCAGCAGTTCGAGATGGTTTTTCACCTCAATCACTGACTGTTGGATATCTTCAAAGTTGGTGGCGTCAATGCGGGAATACATCGCCAGCGCCTGGTTCATCTGGCGCTTAATGCCGATATAGTCGACGACCAGCCCTTTGCTTTTGCCTTCCAGCTTGCGGTTTACACGGGAAATGGTCTGGATCAGGTTATGCTTTTGCAGCGGCTTATCGATATAAATGGTGTCCAGCTCCGGCACGTCAAAACCGGTCAGCCACATGTCCACCACGATGGCGATTTTGAAATTCGATTTGTCGTTTTTGAACTGTTTATCCAGCTCTTTGCGGTACTCTTTACTGCCCAGCAAATCGTACAGTTGTACGCTATCGTCTTTGCCGCGCGTCATTACCATCTTGACCATTTCGGACGGCGGCAGTTCCTTCTGCTCCTGCTCGGTAAGCTCTATACCATCCGGCGCTTGTTTCATCTCAAACCATGCCGGACGACACTCTTTCAACTGACGATAGAAATCCCAGGCAATTTCACGGCTGGCACAGACAAACATCGCTTTACCTTTCACCGTGGAGCCTTCGGCGACACGTTTTTCATAGTGTTTAGCAAAGTCTTCCGCCAGCGCTTTCAGGCGGTCTTCATCACCGAGAATGGCGTTCATGGTGGCGCTGGCTTTTTTGCTCTCGTCGATTTGCCACTCGTTGGTGCCCGCATTGGCGCACTCTTCGTAATACTTTTCCACCTCTTCCAGCTTTCGGGCATCGAGGATGACCTTCGCGGCGCGGCCTTCATAGACGATGCGCACGGTGATCTCATCCTGTACGGATTCGGTCATGGTGTAGCTGTCGACGATGTTGCCAAAGACTTCCATCGTGGCGTCGATAGGGGTGCCGGTAAAACCAACATAGGTGGCCTGCGGCAGCGAGTCGTGCAGATATTTGGCGAAACCGTAGGTTTTGCGCACCTTGCCGTTTTCTTTATCGACGATCACTTTCTGATCGAGGTTGACCTGGCTGCGGTGCGCTTCGTCGGAAATACAGATGATATTGCTGCGCTCTGAGAGCAGTTCGGTATCTTCGGTAAATTTATGGATGGTGGTCAGGAAGACGCCGCCGCTGTTGCGACCAGCCAGCTTCTCGCGTAGATCGTCGCGGCTGGTGACGGGCACCACGGTGTCGTCGCCAATATAGTTTTTGGCATTGCACATCTGCGCGGAGAGCTGATCGTCCAGATCGGTGCGATCGGTGATCAGCACGATCGTCGGGCTGGCGAACTCGACGCTTTTCATCAGCAGGCGGGTTAAGAACTGCATGGTGTAGCTCTTGCCGCAGCCGGTCGCGCCAAAGTAGGTACCGCCCTTACCGTCGCCGAAAGGTTTACGCGCCTGTTCGATGCTGTAGTACAGCTTGCGCGCCGCATAGTACTGCGGGTAGCGGCAGCAAATTTTTACTTCGTGTTTGGCTTTATCCGGGAAGCAGATAAAGTTTTTGATCACGTCCAGCAGACGGACCGGATGAAACAGTCCCTGGATCATCGAGTGCAGGGAAGGGATGCCGTCCTGCTCGCGGTTCTCATTGCCGGTAACTTTGCGCCAGGAGTAGAAATACTCATACGGCGCAAACAGGTTGCCCATGCGGTTATTGACGCCATCGCTGATAATGCACAGCGCGTTATAGACAAACAGCTGCGGAATATCGCGGCGATAACGGGTGCAGAGCTGTTTATACGCATCGCCAATATTGGCTTCCTGCTCGCGCACCGCGCTTTTAAATTCAAAGACCACCAGCGGCAGGCCATTAATATACAGAATGGCGTCCGGGATACGCGGCTGGTTTTCTTTGCCGGAGATGGTCAGTTGATTGACGACCTTAAGACGGTTCAGCGGCTTGACAAGATAGGTCGCCGACGGTTCTGCTGCCTGTTGCAGCGGCACGTCTTCGGCATTGAATAATTCACGTAGTGCCGCAGAAAGATGCCGGGTATCGAGCAGTTCGATATAGAGATCTTTCTGCTGACGATCGTCGCGTTTAAACAAGAAACCATTCGCCAGCCAGGCGCAGAAGGTTTTGTTGCTTTCGTAGAGATCGGAGGCGGGCAGGGTAGTGAACTGTTTGATCAGCCGCTGGATCTCCGCTTCGGTGATGCCGTCGGCCTGGTAGCGTGCGGCGAGGTAACGACGAAGATCGTCTTCGATAATCACCTGATCGAGGCTGGAACGCGGCACATCATCGCCGATCAGGTGCTGATAGCCTTGATCCTGTAGCAGTTCAATAATGGCTTGTTCTAACTTCGCTTCACTGAATGAGAGGTGCATATCTCGCTCCGGCCCTGGCTGTTTTTCTGGTAAAGGTTCCTGTAACAGAGAAAACCTTACCAGAAAGCCCCTGATTTAACAGGGGCAAAATGCATTAAGCGGGTTCGGTTTGGGTTACTAAATCTGGTAGATCCTCCAGGGAGAGCTCGCCGGAGATGAGTTTGGGGAGCAGGGTGTCGCGGAGGGTTGTATTTATCTCTATGTTGATTTTGTTATCACTTATTTTTTCTTGAAAACTATCACATATACTTTGAAACTTAACTAGTAACCCACGGTCTAGGGGAATAATAAACGTTATGTTACCTAATGTTGTTTGAGTTAATAATGGTTGGGTAGAACCAACATTTAACGACAAAATATCTTTTGTTTGTAATGATTGGTAAATTAATTCATAGAGTTCGTGATTCACTGGCTGAATTACTAAAGCATTATCTGAAGGCCAAGACAAACCGTTTACCTTATAAAAAGTACCAAGTGTTCCAACTCGTCCAGTAATTATGTAGCGCTCGTTGTAAAGATGCTCACTCGTAAACCACTTAATGCCATTTCCACCCCATACAGGTACATTATTAATACTAGAAGGTTCGCTAAATTTTGATGGCGGTCTCTTACCTGAAGTGATTTTTGATAATAGTGATAATTTTATCTCTTTCCAGCCTTTCGGAATCCAACCCAACTCCATTTCTTCAAATTCAGCCGGGAACAGTGCACGAATATCCGCCGGAAGTGGTTTGAAATCTGCACTATTGCGTACTTTTTGACGCAGTTCAGCGCGAGAATGCAGCGCTTCCGGGATTGGGTTTCCCGCATCCAGCGCGTTATCAATCACCGGGTCGAAATCCACAAACCAGGATTTGAACAGGGTTTGGGATATTTGTTCCAGGGTTTGGTTGATCGCTCTTGATATTGCTATTTTTTCATCAAGAGAAAGTAGGATGTTTGCTATCTTTTTTTGTATTTTACGATCTGGATAACTTATTTCCAACCGACTAATCATTTCATTATTAAGACTAGCTCGGGTTGACATGGTGGAAAAGGCAAGCATGCTCTGTCTAAATACAGGGCTACGCAAGTAATAACCAACATACTCTGGTTCTAATTCAGATGTTTCCTTCGGGCGCAATCTTTTACAAAAGCCATTGAACGTGGCATCTGTATAATCTTTTAATGCTACAGAACTCATACCCAGCTCATGCATCGTTTCGCTTGTACGAGTAAGAAAAACATCCCCGCGTCTTACCGAGCAAGAGGCTCTTTCTTTATCTGTACTTTGCACTAATTGCGTGAGTGAATCAGGTAAAAAATAATTATAAAAAATATCCTTAAAAGATAAGAACGGGTAACCTGTACCAAAATCTTTAGCTGGTTTGGAAAGACCAGAGCTAATGCTGTAATGGTCGGTTAAAAAGGATGTTTTCCACTTACTCCCCATAACCCAAAACCTCCAGGTTCTGACGAATCGCCTTATCCAGCTCTTCCGCCTGCTTCATCTGCGCAAACAAGGTCTGCGATAACTCGCGCATTTTGGTTTCAAACGCCACGCCGTCGTCTTCCTGCTCGGTGGCGCCGACGTAGCGGCCCGGAGTCAGCACATAGTCGTTAGCCTTGATCTCTTCAATCGTTGCAACCTTGCAGAATCCGGGCTGATCTTCGTACTGCGCCAGCTTGCTGTCGCCGCGCTTAACGCGCTCAGCCAGCTCTTCTGGCGTGCTGCGCCAGGCATGGTAGGTGTCGGCGATGGTGGCGATATCGTCTGCCGTCAGCTCTTTGGTGGTGCGGTTGATCATGGTGCCGAGGTTACGCGCATCGATAAACAGCGTTTCGCCCTGACGGTTACGATAGCCTTTGGCCGGCTCGGCCGCCTTCGACTTGGTCATAAACCACAGGCACACCGGGATCTGGGTGGTGAAGAACAGCTGGCCGGGTAGGGCGATCATGCAGTCGATCAGATCGTTTTCGATCATCTGCGCGCGGATCTCGCCTTCGCCGCTGGTGTTGGAGCTCATCGAGCCGTTCGCCAGCACAAAACCGGCGGTGCCGTTGGCCGACAGCTTGGAGAGCATATGCAAAATCCAGCCGTAGTTGGCGTTACCGGTTGGCGGCGTACGGTAGCCGGCAAAGCGCGGGTCTTTGGTCAGCTCGGCGTCGTTGCGCCAGTCTTTCAGGTTAAACGGCGGGTTGGCCAGAATATAGTCGGCTTTCAGATCCGGGTGCTGGTCGCTGAAGAAGGTGTCCGCCGGGCGCTCGCCAAGGTTGGCGGAAAGGCCGCGAATCGCGAGGTTCATCTTCGCCAGCTTGTAGGTGGTGGCCGTCAGCTCCTGACCGTACAGGGCGATATCGCGGCTTTTCCCCTGATGGCTTTCGACAAACTTTACCGACTGGACAAACATCCCCGCCGAGCCACAGCAGGGGTCATAAATTTTACCCTGGAACGGTTCGAGCATTTCGGTCAGCAGCGACACCACGCATTTTGGCGTATAGAACTCGCCGCCGCCTTTGCCCTCGGTGGCGGCAAACTTGCCGAGGAAGTATTCGTACACGCGACCGACCAGGTCTTCTTTCGACAGCGCTTCGACGTCGGTTTCGTGGGCCAGCGTTTCGATGTTATCGATGGTGTCGATAAGCGACGCCAGCTTCTTGGTTTCCAGATTCTGACGGCTGAAGTAGTTGTCCGGCAGCGCGCCTTTCAGCGTCGGGTTGCGCTTCTCAATGGTGGAGAGCGCGGTATCAATGCGCACGGCAATATCATCCTGTTTGGCGTGCTGTTTGATGAACGACCAGCGCGCTTCTTCCGGTAGATAGAAGATATTGTCCTGCTGATAGAAGACTTCCATCTCGAGGAAATCGCCCTGACCTTCGTCTTTCATTTTCTGACGGCGGGCTTCAAACTTATCGCTGATAAATTTGAGGAACACGAGGCTCAGCACCACGTGCTTGTATTCGGAGGATTCAACGCTGCCGCGAAGCTGGTTCGCGGTATCCCACAATGTGTCTTCAAAGCCTTTCTTTGCTTTGGCTTTTTTGGTTGGTGCTTTGGCCATGATGAACTCGTTCTGGAAAAATTTGGTGGCTATTGTAACGGTAAAAGCGGTGAAGTTCGCCCTCTACTCAATCTCCAGCTCATCAAACAGCTGTAAGTCTACGTCGAGCAATTCAACGGCATTACTGCGTCTGATCCCGACGTTGTTTTCAATCAGCAGCTCCAGCAGACGATCGCCGTCGATCAGCGTAATCGGCGCGGCACCGGGGAACAGCGCCGCCTCTGCGCATTTTGCCGCAAATTTTCCGGTGGTGATAAGCGTGCCGCGAATGGCTTTGTGGTAGGGCAATGCGCCGCGCAGCTGATCGATAAACGGGCGGGTAATAGTGTTTTGCATCCGCTTCACCTGCACCACTTCGGTAATGGTGGTGATGCCAACCTGCACTTTGCCGACCACATCCACACCTTTATCGCCGGAGGCTTTGGTCACTTCGACTTGCTCATAGCCCATTGCTTCCAGCAACTGGCCGACCAGATGCTCAAACTTGTAGGGATTCATGGTGGATATTTGCTCGCGCAGTAATTCCTTTTGCTGCTGGTTATAGCGTTTAACCGCATCCAGCAGCTCTTTACGCGGATCGGTTCGGCGCTCAGGCAGCGCTTTGCCAAGCCATTTTCTACCGGCATCGGTGATTTTGTAGCTCATCCCTTCACGAGTAATAAGTTCGCGCTCGACCAGATTGTAAAGCCGGGCATAGAGCGTTGTTTTAACTGAACTTGAGGAGGCGAATTTAGAGTGCTGATGCAAGAAAGCCTGCCATTCCGGAAGCAGATCGGCGCGCCGGGCCTGTTCGCGACCGGCGAGCAATTCCAGTAGCTGCAGCATGCCTTCGATATCGTCCAGTTTACGCAGCGTCGCTTCATCGTGAGCGAGGAATAAACGACCCTGTTCACTGGGATGCCAGCCGCCATCCTCATCGGTCTGCATCAAATCGAATAGCGGGTTATTGATAAACATATAACAGCCATAGCTGTGGCGGGGGTTGAGTATATGGTTATCGGTATTCCAGATTTGCCAGGCTATTTTGGCATCTTCCCCGCTCAGTCGTTCCTTAATCCAGTGGTCCGGCTCTGACCAGTCTACCGGGTTTTGCGGGGTACCGGTCTGTTCCTGAATGGCGGAGATCATATTACGGACCGATTTTACTGAGCATCCTGCTACGGCTTTCATCATCGCTCGGGTCTGGTCGTAGGTCGGGAATAACGGAGTAATGACTTTGTAATTTCGCATGGCAATTCCTTCGCTAAAGCAATGTACGGCATCATGCCATTTTATAAAGGCTAATGGCGGGCCGACTATCATTAAATTCGTTTAATTTCATTCTATTGCTCGCCTGGCTGATGGTGAGTGTGTTTATCCCGGAGGCGGCGCTTGCTGCGCCTTTTCCGGGCTACTGGCCCCGTAGCCCCGGTAAGCGCAGCGCCACCGGGGAGAACAGGTTGCACTTCACTCCATCGCCACCTTCACCGCTTCTCCCAGCTTCACCATCACCGCTTTATGTTTCTCGGTCGGCGGCAGGGCGCAGTTGATCCTGACGCAGTTGCGATACTTGCCCGCCGCGGAAAACAGCGAGCCCGGCGCGACCTGGATCTTCAGCCGGCACAGCTGTTTGGCGACGCAGACCATATCCACCTGCTCCGGCAGCTCCACCCACAGCATAAAACCCCCTTTCGGCCGGGTGACGCAGATCCCGCAGGGGAAAAATTCCCGTAGCCAGCAGGTATAGATCTCCATATTGCGCTGATAGATCTGCCGCATCCGCCGCACGTGACGGTGGTAGTGGCCTTCGCGAATAAAGTTACAGGCCGCCAGCTGAGTGGAGGGGACGTTGGTGCCGCTGGCGGCGTACTTCATCTGTAGCAGCTTGTCGTAGTAGCGACCAGGGGCGATCCAGCCGATGCGCAGGCCGGGGGCGATGGTTTTGGTAAAAGAGCTGCAGAGCATCACCCGACCGTCGATATCCCAGGAGTGAATCGTGCGCGGGCGCGGGTACTCGGTGGCCAGCTCACCGTAGATATCATCCTCGAAAATAACGATATCGTGGCGCTGGGCCAGGTTCAGCACTGCGCGCTTGCGAGCGTCCGGCATAATAAAGCCCAGCGGGTTGTTGCAGTTCGGCACCAGGATCACCCCTTTGATCGGCCACTGATCCAGCGCCAGCTCCAGGGCCTCGATGCTGATCCCGGTTTCCGGATCGGTGGGGATCTCAATCGTCTTTAATCCCAGTCCGCGCAGCATCTGCATGGTGCCGTAATAGCAGGGGGATTCCACGGCGATGATGTCCCCTGGCTGGCACACCGACAACAGGGCCAGCGACAGCGCGCTGTGGCAGCCGCTGGTGAGCACCAGATCGTCGGCAGTCACCACCGATCCGCCGTCGAGCATCAGGCGGGCGATCTGCTCCCGTAGCTCGCGGCGCCCGGCCAGTTCGTCATAGTTCAACACCTCAGTGAGGTTGTGCTGGATCGCCCGGCTCAGTTCGCGCCAGATGGGCTTCAGGCTTGGCTGCGTCACGTCCGGCGAGCCGCCGCCGAAGGGGATGATCGTTTTATCGTAGCGGGCGTCGAGCATGGTCAGCACCTGATCCCACTGGGTGATCTCCACCGGGCGCTGCACCGGGCGCGACATCGGCGGCACCGGCGGCTGGGCCTTGCGGGGGGCGACGAAATAGCCCGATCGCGGCTGCGGCACAATCATCTGCTGCTGCTCAAGCAGCTGATAGGCCTGCTGGACGGTGCTGATGCTGACGCCGTGCTCCTGGCTCAGGCTGCGCACCGACGGCAGCTTTTCGCCGTGGCGATACAGGCCCTGTTCAATGCGTTCGGCCAGCAGCGTCGCGAGATGTTGATAGCGGGTCATGTGTATCCTTAATTGCCGCCATACAGATGGAATAACCAGTACAGATGGCCGTAAAAAGTGGGGTCTGCTGTACGTTTTAGCTAATCTGTATGTTAAAGAAAAGTGTTTTGTGAATCTGTATTCCTTACCCCCAAATCCGTGAAGATAAAGCCTCTGGCAAGGTGAGGAGGTAGAGGATGGAATTTCACGAGAACAGGGCAAGACAGCCATTTATCGGTTTCGTACTGCTGGCGCGGTTTGTCAAAAAATGGTGGCTTCAGGAGCAAACGCGCAGAGCTTTGCAGAAAATGAGCGACGAACAGCTGAAAGATATCGGCCTGCGTCGGGATCAGATCAATTAAAAAGTGCGGTTTTTTTCAGACATCATTTCTTCTTTGCCCCGGTAAGCGCTGGCGACGCCGGGGAAACATTCACGAAATTTATCAATTGATGCGACGCGACCTTCCGTTTCTTGATACTTACCCTGATAAGTATTATTTTCTTCTCAACAATGAGAGGAAAAGCTGTGACTGAAGACGAACTGTTTGCCCGCCGCCCGCTGGGGATGCGGATGGCCATGGTGGTGCGCCAGTGGCGCGCGATTATTGACTCCGCTATCACCGATACGGGACTCACCCAGTCCAGCTGGACGGTGCTGATGCAGCTGCATCAGCTGGGAGACAACGTCTCGGTCAGTGAACTGGCGGAGGTGCAGGGGATTGAACTGCCGCCGCTGACGCGCACCCTCTCATTACTGGAAAAGCAGGGCTATCTGGTGCGTTCCACATCGCCATATGACAAACGCATTCGCCTGCTGACGCTGACCGCCGAGGGGCGGGCTATTCTGGAAAAACTGAGCCGCGTGATCGAGACCTATCAGGAGCGCGTAACCCAGACCATCCCGGAGGCCGACCTCGCCACCTTCAGCGCCACGTTAAATCAAATCGCCTGCCGTTTGCGGACTATCCGCGAAGAAGATAACAAGATCTAACACACTATGATGACGCCTGAACAAAAATTTGCCCGCTGGGTACGGGTGAGTATTGCCGCTTTTCTGGGAATATTCGCCTGGTTTATCGTTGCCGATATCTGGATCCCGCTAACGCCGGACTCCACCGTCATGCGCGTGGTGACCCCGGTTTCGTCGCGGGTCTCCGGCTATGTCTCGCACGTCTACGTGCATAACAATAGCCAGGTGAAAAAGGGCGACCTGCTGTATGAGCTCGACCCAACGCCATTCATTAATAAAGTTGAAGCGGCACAGATCGCCCTTGAACAGGCGAAGCTGAGCAACCAGCAGCTGGACGCGCAAATCGCCGCCGCCCGCGCCAACCTGCGCACCGCGCAGTACACCGCCCGTAACGATAAGGTCACGCTCGATCGCTATCAGCGCCTGAGCACCATGCAGAACGTCTCGCAGTCCGATCTCGACAAGGTGCGGACCACCTGGCAGACCAGCGAGCAGTCGGTCTCGGCGCTGAACGCGCAGATCCAGAACCTGCTGATCCAGCGCGGCGAGCGCGACGATAAGCGCAACGTCACCCTGCAGAAATACCGCAACGCGCTGGAGGAGGCGCAGCTGAACCTGGCCTGGACCAAAGTGCGTGCGGAAACTGACGGCATGGTCAGCAACCTGCAGCTTAACCCGGGGATCTACGCCACCGCGGCGACGGCCGTGCTGGCGCTGGTCAACAACAATACCGATATCGTCGCTGACTTCCGTGAGAAGAGCCTGCGCCACACCGCGGTAAACACCGATGCGGCGGTGGTCTTTGACGCCCTGCCGGGGGAAGTCTTCCCGGCGCACGTCACCAGCAGCGATGCCGGGATTCTGGCGGGGCAGGAGGCGGTTAACGGTCAGCTGTCGCAGCCGGAACAGTCCACCCGCTGGGTGCGCGACGCCCAGCGAATGCGCATTCACGTCGCGCTGGATCAGCCGCTGGAGAAACCGCTGCCGACCGGCGCCCGCGCCACGGTGCAGCTGTACAATAGCGAGGGACCTTTCGCCCGCACCTTCGCCGGCCTGCAGATCCATCTGGTGAGCTGGTTGCACTATGTCTATTAATACCCTGGCGCACGTCTTTACCCCGCACGGCAATATCGTCTACACGGCGAATGATTTTCGCCAGACGGTGCGTATCGCCGTGGCCGGGACCATTGCCCTCAGCATCTCCACCTTCTACGACGTGCAGTACGGCGTATTTTTTGTGGTTTATCCGCTGATGCTGATGTCGCTGGTGCCGGTGTTCAACCGCCATGTCGCCCGCCAGTTTGTATTCAGCGCGGCGGTGAACTGCGTCGAAATGGTATTGATCGTTGGCTATCTGTCGCAGTGGCCGGTGATCATGACGCTGGTGGTGTTCGCCCTGTACGTGATGCGTTTTCGCTTTATGAGCCAGGGGCCGCTGTTTCTGCTGGGGTCGATGGGGGTGGTGTGTCAGAGCACGATGCTCAACTTTATGAGCTACCCGACCAGTAACTGGCACACCCTGATGTTCTCCAACATGGAAGCGTGCGTGCTGGCGGTGGCGCTAAGCGCGCTGCTGCATTACCTGATCCCGGACGTCGAGCCGCGCAAGCCGCCGCCGCGCCTTGAAAAAGACGCCGCCCGCATCCGCCACGAGTCGCTGCTCTCCGGCACGGTGGCGACGATCATCTTCGTGGTGTTTCAGATCTGCGATCTCAGCGACTCGCTGTCAGCGCTGATGGCCGGGATCCTGATCCTGTTCCCGATGCACTATCGCGGGGCGGTAATCAGCTCGATCTGGCGCGTGGCGGGGGTGGTGCTGGCCTGCCTCTATATTCTGGTGGTGCAGTTGATTATCTATGACTTCAGCAACCACATGGTCCTGATGATGCCGCTGATTGGCCTCGGGCTGGCCTTCAGCGCCCGTCTGCACGTGATGGAGAAAGTGGGCGCCGGGGTGGGCTTCGCCAGCATCACCACCATCGGCATTATGTTTGGCCAGAATCTGCATCCCTATCAGGATCTGGTATTCAGCGATCTGTACCGCATCACCTCGGTGACGGTCTCGCTGGTGGTGACGCTGACCCTGGTCTTTCTGATGCACCGCCTGCTGAACTGCTTCGCGGCGACGCGCTTTGTGGTAAGCGATTAACCTGCCGATGGGAAGGTGGCGAGACAGCGCCACGCTTCCCCGTCCTGCAGATACAACGCCGCCGTCAGCTCCGGCAGGATCCAGCTTCGCGCATCGGCTTCCGTCCCCTCCAGCAGGATGCACAGCCCGCAGCCGCTGCGCAGCTGGCGGGGAATATCTTTGACCTCGAAGGTCATTCCCGCCGCCTGCAGGGCTTTGCGCGTGCGCACCACTCCCACCGTGGAATGAAATAAAAACAGAAAGGTTGTCATCCGCGCCTCCGCTGACGCTGGCCGATCAGCGCCGCGCCGATCGCCCCGGCATACTGGGCGTCGGGATGGGTTGTCACCGCCATGCCGACATGGCTTTCCAGCATGCGGGCAAAGGCGGCGCAGTGGCTGACGCCGCCGGTAAACAGCAGCGGTCCCTGCGCCGATAAGCGGCCGATAAAGTTCGCGCTGCGCCGGGCCATGGCGTTAATCACCCCCGCCAGAATCGCCTCCGGCGCGACCCCGGCCGACCGCAGGCTGATGACTTCCGATTCGGCGAATACCGTACACATGCTGGTGATGGCGTGCGGTTCCACGCCGTCGGTAATGACGTCCAGCTGTTCGACGCTGGCGCCGAGGGTTCGTGAAATGACCTCCAGAAAACGGCCGGTACCGGCGGCGCATTTGTCATTCATCAGAAAGTCGCTGAGGTTGCCCCCGGCATCCAGCAGGATAACCTTGCTGTCCTGGCCGCCGATATCAATCACCGTGCGGGTGTCCGGCGCCAGCAGGCGGGCGCCGAGGCCATGACAGGAAATCTCCGTCACCTGTTTATCGGTAAAATCCACCAGCTGGCGGCCATAGCCGGTGAGGGTTAAAAAGGGCGTTTCCGCGAGGCCAGCGCGCAGCGTCTCCCAGGCCTCATGGATGGCGTCGGCGGGGCGAAAGGGGGTCGGGCAGAGGAAACGACGCGTAATCACCCCGTCCGCCAGCAGGATGCCTTTCGTGGCGGTGGAGCCGGAATCAATACCAACCGTGTAGATCACGCCTGCTCCTTACAGCATTTCGATAAAGGCGGCGACGCGGGTGCTGAGCTGGCCGAGGTCCGCTGTCGAATAGTCGGTTTCAATCGCCATATAAGGAAGGTCGTGCTGCTGGCGCAGATGGCGTTTAATGGCCAGCGATTCCACGGCATAGGTATGGCAGGCCTGCAGGATGACGTCGATTACCCCGTCGGCCTGGTACTCCTCCACCATCTGGCTCAGCAGCTGCAGGCGCTGATCGTTAGGGGAAATACAGGAGCAGCCGATGGCGAGATATTTATCGGTTAAGGCGTCGTAGACGTCACCCTCTTCCGCCACGCAGCGCTCGGTAGCCTTCGCGCCGGTGCAGTTTTCATAGCCCACCACCCAGCCGCCGTTTTCTTCGATGGCGCGAACCACTTTCTCCGCCGCGCCGCCGATCGGGCAGCCGGTGATCAGAATGCGCGGGCGTGAGGCCAGTCGTTTACCCTGCCGCCACTCCTGACGGATGCGCTCCGCCATGGCGTTGAGCTCGTCAATCAGCGCGGTTTTGTCGAAGCGGAAGGTGGCGCCATACACCACTTTCAGGATGTCGCCGCCGCTGAGCGCCGGCGGATTGAGCTGCCCGAGACGATAAAAGTGGGCCAGCGCCCGGCGTTCGCGGTTTTTCAGCACGATGGCCTCGCGCAGCGCCGCCTCGCTAATCGGCGCGCCAAACTGCGCCTCAATCACCTGCTGCAGGCGCAGGATCTCCGCTTTCCACAGGGCGCGGGAGGCCGCGTCGCTGGCGCTGTTCGGCAACTGCATCACGTGGACCGCCTTGAACTCGGCCATGTACTCGTACATTTTCTTTTTACCGTCGCAGGTGGTTTCCCCAACCACCAGGTCAGAGAAATAGAAGTAGGGGCATTTATCGGTTTTGCCGAAGCCGTAGCTGCTTTTGATTAACGGACAGAGGTTGCGCGGCAGATCTTTTTCCGCTTCCTCGATGGTTTCATCAGAGGTGGAGCACAGCGAGACCACCACGGCCCCCGCCGCCATGGCGATCTCCTGAGGCATAAAGGTGCAGTAGGTGCCCACCAGCGGCACGTTCTGCTCTTTAAGATCCATGACGGTGAGAAAGCCCTTCTGGCGAGCTTCCGAGAACTGGTCAAAAATGGCGGGTAGATCGGTGATAAGCGACATGGTTTTCCTTCCCCGTACACGGGAGATGCTGAAAGAGTCGCCATTATAACCCTGTTGTTTGTATGCTTTTATTGATCTCCTGCGTCTGCGCGCGGCGTTAATAGACCTTCTTTAAATCCATCTCTTCCTGGATCCGCTCGCTCCATGCCAGGTGGGTGCGGATGGCCTCTTCGATACCGGCGTTGTAAAACAGCGGCCCCAGCTCCTGGGCGATAAAGTCGACAAAAAATTCAGCGTCAAACTGCTCCAGTTCGAGGTTAAACGTCTCTTCGCAGTACTTGCTGAGCCTGTCGCGCAGCAGGTCGCGCTGCGCCGGGCTGAGTTCAATCTCACTCATGATGGGGCTTTCTCCGTAAAAGGGGTCACGACTGCCGGGCTTCAATGACCGCTTGCGCACACTGACGCTGGTGGCGTAACAGTCCGGCGAGGCAGCAGGCGGCGGCGAGCCCCGCGACCACCGCCAACAGGTGGAAGGGCAGTCTCCCGCCATGGAACCACAGCCAGCGCGCGCCTTCAATCGATAAGGCGCTGACGCTGAGGATCACGATATTCAGCGAGGCGGAGACCGTGCCTTTCGGCAGGTCGTTGGAAAAGAGGGTAAAGCGGAACAGCGTCGGGAAAATCAGCCCGATGCCAAAGGCGTAGAAGCAGGTGCCGAGCACCGACCACAGCCAGACGTGCGGCCAGGCCAGATTCCCCACGATCAGGATGGCCAGGCCGAGCATCTGTACCGGCACCGCGCTCAGCACAAAGCGCGGACGAGTGGGATCTTTTACCCAGCGCGCCACCGACAGGTTGGCAATGATGACGGCGCTGAAGACCGGCACCTGGCTCCAGGCGAACTCGCTGGTGGTCAGCCCGCCGGCGTCCATTAAAATCACCGGCGATACCGCCACCCAGCTCATCAGCGGAATATAGCTCAGCGACAGCGTGGCGGCGCCGAGCAAAAAGATGCGGTTGCGAAAGACGTTGCGAAAATCGCGCAGCACGCCCAGGGGGCTGAACGGCACATCGCCGCGGCGCACCGTCTCCGGCATGGTCAACAGCAGCCCCAGCCAGGCCACCAGCCCCATGGCGGCGATAATGCCGAACAGCGCTTTCCAGTGGATAAAATGCATCAGCGCCGCGCCGGAGAGCGGGCCGACGATCGGCGCCACCAGCACGACGGAGGTGATCACCGCCATCAGCCTGATCGACCTTTTTTCCTCAAAGGCTTCCTGTACGGTGACGTAGCCGACGGTGGCGATAAAGCAGATGCTGGTGCCCTGCACGAAGCGGGCGATCAGGAACTGGGTCATGGAGGTGGTGAACAGTGTCGCCAGGCAGGCGAGGGTGAAAATCAGCGCGCCGGTGAGCAGTACCGGACGCCGTCCGATCCGGTCAGAGAGCGGCCCCAGCAGCCACTGCAGCGCCATGCCGCCGGCCATGTACAGGCTCACCGAGGCTGGAGCCAGCGCCACATCGGCGTTGAAATCCCGCACCACGTGCAGGATCCCCGGCTGGATCAGGTCGGTGGTGAGATAGGCGGAAAAATCATACAGAATGAGCGCCGCCGGGAAGAACAGCGCGGCGGCGTGCCGGGTTAGCCAGCGGGTCATCCGGTGCATCATCTCGCCCTCCCTGTGGAATATTTTTCAGCGCGATTGTTCAGATAGTATCATTGCTAACCAATATGCAGATGCAGCAGCGACGGGATCTGCGAGAGCAGCCACAACAACAGGCCGATGGTTCCCCCGACCAGGGTGCCGTTGATGCGGATGAACTGCAGATCTTTACCGATATTAAGCTCGATCTGCCGCGACATATCGCGGGCGTCCCAGCTCTTCACCGTGTCGCTGATATGCCTAGTGAGGAAGGCGGCGAACTCCGGCGCCACCCGGTGCGCCGCCTGCTCCAGGTGTTCGTTAAGCGATTCGCGCAGCGCGTCGTCGCGGAGTAAGGTTTCACCGAACCACTGGCCAGCCTCGGCGATGCGCTGCTTGATACGCGAGTCGTCGCTGCTGATATCGTTTTTTACCCAACCGCGCAGGTCGCCCCACACTTCGCCAAGATAGCGGTTGAAGGTCTCATCATTTTTCAGCCACGCTTTGATGTTATCGGCCTTCTGCGCCAGTTCCGGGTCGGATTTCAGGTTATCGATTAGCTTTTGCGTCGCGCGGTCAAAGGTCTGGCGGATCTGGTGGGTGCGATCGTGAGTGACCTCGTCCAGCAGGGTATTCACGGCGTCGGTGACCATCTCGGCGCTGTGCTCGCCGAGCCACTCGGTGGGTAATAGCCTGGCCTTCAGCGGGTGTTCGGTCTCCAGCCAGCGCACGATGCCGCGGGCGATAAAGGCGCGGGAGCTGTCGCGCTGCAGCAGGGCGATCAGCTGATTTATCAGCGAATCCAGCAGCTTTTGATGGCGGTTGTCGCGGGTCAGCCCCTCCAGCATCATGGCGCTGGTCTGCGTCAGGTCGACCTTATCGATCGCCTTATGCACCGCGCGCCGCAGCAGGCGCTGAATGCGGGCGTCATCGGTCAGTTCGAGAAAACCGCTCATCACCTGCAGCAGGTGCTGGCCGACCCGCCGGGCGTTCTCCGGCTGGCTGAACCAGTTGCCGAGCATCAGGGCTGGTTGATAGCGGCGGATCAGCGCCACCAGCGACGGGGTATCGAGGAACTTCTCTTCCACAAAGCGGCCGAGGTTGTCGGCGATGCGATCTTTGTTGCGCGGGATAATCGCGGTATGGCGGGCGACAAAGGGCAGCGGAATACGACGAAACAGGGCCACCACCGCAAACCAGTCGGCCAGCGCCCCGACCATCGCCGCTTCGGAAATGGCCTTCAGCGCGCTGACCCATGGCGTCGGCGGCAGCAGCAGGGTGGTGATAAATAGCGCGGCGGCGATCAGCAGCAGCGACAGCGCCAGCAGTTTGGCGCGTTTCAGTTCAGCGAGTTTTTCCATAAACTTAAGCATATAACCTGACGGCGAGGTCGTGCAAAAATCGCCAGATAATCCACAGACCGAACATCATCAGGATCGCCCCCGCCGCCCGCTCGACCCGCCAGACGATGGCGCTCAGGCGGTGCTGCACCTGCGGCAGCGCAATCGCGCTCACCAGCAGTAAATCCCAGAAGAACACCACGCTGACCATCCACAGGCCACTTACCGTTTGCTGCAGCAAGGTAACCGCCGGCCCCAGCAGGGAGGTCATCAGCGCCAGATAAAACAGCGCGTTCTTCGGGTTGAGCAGCGATGACCCCAGCCCCAGCAGCAGCTGCTTGCCGAACCCCGGACGCGATGCGCGAACGCTCTCCACCGCCAGCGCCGCGGGACGGCTGCGAATCAGCAGGCTGCCAATCCACAGTAAATAGCCTGCGCCCAACAGCTCGATGAGCAAAAACAGCAGCGGCGCCTGGCGCAGAAGCCCCCAGCCAACGATGGCCAGGACAATATACAGCGCATTCCCGGCGGCGATGCCGAGACACAGTCCGAGGCTGCCGCGGATCCGGTAGCGTACAGCGTAACCGACCAGCAGAAAAAAATCGGGGCCCGGGCTGAGCAGAGCGACAAAGTGGGACAGGGCTAACGCCGGAAAGGCGGCGGGGAAGAGAGTCGATAAGGTATTCATAGTGGCCTCGATAATGGTGCTGAGGCCACCCTACGCCAGGTGGAAAATTACTTATTGTCGGAAATTGATCGGCTTTGCGCATACTGCCGCGGCGTGGCGGCGGTATAACTGACGAAGGTTTTATGGAAATGGCTCTGATCGGCAAAGCCGGCCTGATAGCCGACGTCGGCAATAGGGTCCCCGGCACGTAAGCGCGTTTTCGCATATTCAATGCGCGCCATATTGATCAAACTGGCGGGCGTCAGGCCGGTATCCTGTTTCACGGCGCGGATAACGGTCTCTTTACGTAGCGCGCTGTCGTGGGCCAGCTTATCCAGCGATGGCGGCGCCGGCAGATCTGTCGCCAGGCGCTGAAACAGCAGGGCGCTGGCGTGATGTGGCGCCTGCGGCGCGGCGGCGCACAGCGGCAGCGCGTGCAGGAGCTGCGCCAGCCGGGCGGGCAGTTGCTCAATGCGGCCGCGGCTCATCAGGGCGACAATCTGCTGGAAGCAGGCAAAGAGAGGGCTGTCGCGCAGCAGCGGCTGCGGCGAGGTGATACTGGCGCCAGGGGGAATATCTGGACGCTGCGCATGGCACCATGCCGCCTCCAGGTACAGCATATGATAGCTGCGCGGCCGGTCACGCAGCGGATTACAGCTATGCGGCGCGTGCGGCGGGATCACGATCAGATCCCCGGGCTGCAGGAGATATTCCTGACCATTGCACAGGCAGCGCGTTTCACCGTCGATAATCGCCCCCACCGAGAGCTGCGGGTGGCTGTGGCGCTTATAGGCCTGACGGCTGCCCCAGGTGCTGCGCAGCTCCAGCCACGGCAGGCGATCGTCTCGCCAGAAGGTTTGGGGAATATCTCGGGTATGGTTCACCGCATCGACCTTTGCTGAGGGGATAAATCGTTTATAGCATGCTGCGCCGAGGCTGTCGCCCGCCGGGATTTGCGTACCGCGTCGAAAAAGGATGTCACGCTTGCAGTCCGGGGAAATATGTTTTCGTCGCGGAATGTAAAATCCCGGTTTCCGGGGTGTCAGCGACATTCATGGGAGGTAGAGTCCCTGCAGGATAAGCAGGCAGGGATGAGCCGATGGCAAAGGGCACCACCTCGACGCCGCATGATGCGGTGTTTAAACAGTTTCTCACTCAGGCCGACATCGCGCGTGATTTCCTGGCGATCCATCTACCGCCTGCGCTGCGTCAGCGCTGCGACCTCGATACCTTACAGCTGGAGTCGGCAAGCTTTATCGAGGAGAGCCTGCGGGCCTGGTACTCCGATGTGCTGTGGTCACTCAAAACCGCGTCTGGCAAGGGATACATTTATGTGGTTATCGAACATCAGAGCTCACCGGACGTGCAAATGGCTTTTCGCCTGATGCGCTACGCCATCGCCGCGATGCAGCGCCATCTGGATAACGGTCATACCAGACTGCCGCTGGTGGTGCCGATGCTGTTCTATCACGGAGCGACCACGCCATACCCGTGGTCGCTCAGCTGGCTGGACTGCTTTGCCGATCCACAGCTGGCGAGGGAGCTTTATGCCTCGCCCTTTCCGCTGGTGGATATCACGGTGATCCCCGACGATGAGATCGTTCGTCACCGGCGGGTGGCATTACTCGAGCTGATACAGAAGCATATTCGCCAGCGCGATTTAATGGCGATTGTTGAGCAGCTGACGACGATTTTACTTAGCGGTGACGCTAATGACAGGCAGATAAAAACGCTGTTTAATTATCTACTGCAGACTGGCAACGCGCGTCGCTTTGGCCGGTTTATCCAGGAAGTGGCGCAACGGGTTCCTCAGCACAGGGAGAGATTGATGACCATCGCCGAACGATTACAGGAAGTGTGGCGCAGAAAAGGCAAGCGTGAAGGACAGCATGCCGAGGCGCTGCGCATTGCCCAGAGGATGCTGGCCGACGGCATTGCCCGCGAGACGGTGGTGAAAATCACCGGCCTGACCGCCGACGAGATCGCCGCGCTGGCGCATTGATAACGCCGGGACGGCCTGACGGTCGCCCCGGTTAGCCACCGTTATGGAATATTCCGGATATACCTAACTTTACCCGCATCGCCAGCCATCTCGACTACCCTTAATATCCTTAACGGCATTTTTGACTGCCTTAATAGCGATAACAAGGAGACATGCGATATGGCCTATCAGACGGTGAATCCTGCGAACAATCAGCTTATTAAAACGTACCCGGCGCACAGCGATGCGGACGTGGAGGCGGCGCTGCGGCAGGCGGATGCGCTCTATCATTCTGCCTGGGCGAAAGGCGATATTGAACCGCGTCTGGCGGTGCTGCATAAGCTGGCGGATCTGATCGACAGCCGGGCGGAAGATCTGGCGAAAATCGCCAGCGAGGAGATGGGGAAACTCATTAAGCAGAGCCGCGGCGAAGTAAAACTGTGCGCGCAAATCGCCCGCTATTACGCCGATAACGCCAAATCGATGCTGGCGCCGGTGAAATACCCCACCGAACTCGGCGACGCCTGGGTTGAACACCATCCCATCGGCGTATTAGTGGCGGTGGAACCGTGGAACTTCCCCTATTACCAGCTGATGCGCGTCCTGGCGCCAAACCTGGCGGCCGGGAACCCGGTTATCGCCAAACACGCCAGCATTGTGCCGCACTGCGCGGAGACCTTTGCTCATCTGGTGCGCGAGGCCGGCGCACCGGAAGGGGCGTGGACCAATCTGTTTATCTCCCAGGATCAGGTGGCGAAGATTATCGCCGACGATCGTGTGCAGGGCGCGGCGCTGACCGGGTCGGAAAAAGCTGGCAGCGTGGTGGCGGCGCAGGCGGCGAAGCATATTAAAAAATCGACCCTGGAACTCGGCGGCAACGATGTGTTTGTGGTGCTCGACGATGCCGACCTCGATCGCGCGGTGAAAATCGGCGTCCAGGCGCGGCTGAACAACGCCGGCCAGGTGTGTACTGCCGCCAAGCGGTTTATCCTGCATGAGAACATCGCTGAGTCGTTTCTGACGAAATTTAGCGAGGCGTTTCGCCAGGTAAAAATAGGCGATCCGCTGGATGAAAGCACCACGCTGGGGCCGCTCTCCTCTAAAGATGCGCTGGAAACCTTAAGCAAGCAGGTTGACGAGGCGGTCAAAAACGGCGCCACGCTGCATCTGGGCGGCAAACCCGTGGCGCGAGACGGTAACTTCTTTGAACCCACTATCCTGACCGGTATCACCCGCGACAACCCGGCGTACTTCGAAGAGTTCTTTGGCCCGGTGGCGCAGATCTACGTGGTGAAAAACGATGAGGAGGCGATTGCGCTTGCCAACGATTCTCACTATGGCCTGGGCGGCGCGGTGTTCAGTCAGGATATCGAACGCGCTAAACGGATGGCATCCGCCATTGAAACCGGGATGGTCTATATCAACTGGCTGACCGATACCGCGCCCGAACTGCCGTTTGGCGGCGTGAAGCGTTCCGGTTATGGCCGGGAGCTCTCCGATCTCGGCATCAAAGAGTTTGTGAACCAAAAGCTGGTGGTGGTTCGCCGCTAAGCCCGACCATAAAAAAACCTGCCATCCGGCAGGTTTTTTTATAATAGATTTATTGCACTTCGACTTTATCCCAGCCGCTTTTGAACATACAGCTGTCGACTAAGGTCTCCCGCTGATATTCATTCGCGTCTTCTACCGTATAACTTGTTTCAACATCCTGTTTCTTATGCTTTTTGTCGCTTTTTTCTGAACTGGACCCGGTCACCACGTTATCCGGAGGGAGATCGACCAGGGCCTGCGCTTCACATTCGGTGAGCTTTTTATGCATGTCGGCATCGCTTAAACCCGGCTTCACCCAGGTATACTGAGTGCAGCCGGTGAGCAGCAACGCCAGGCTCAGCGCAGAGAGCGCGGCGAGACGTGATTTCATCAGAAGGTAATCCCGCCGCCCACGTAGGCGCCATCAATCAGGGTGTGGTTTGGGCGGCCCTCTTTGCCGTCAACGCTCACGTGACGGTAACCGACCTTCAGGGTCAGTGGACCAACCGGGGACCAGCTCACGCCGCCGTTCGCCTCAACATAGTTTTTCACGCTGTTGTTCAGGCCGTCGGGCGCGACATACCCTTCGCCAAACACGTGGATGCTGTCGGTCAGGGCCACGTTCACCCCGCCGCCGACCGGAAACGCGACGCCGTTATCGCCTTTTTTCGGCCCGAGGTAGATAGCTTTCGCGCCAGCGTTGAGCATCACCGGGCCAACTTCCAGATTGTAACCCGCGCCAACGCCGCCGGTCTGGCTACCATCATCGGTATTCTTCAGCCAGTGGCTTTCGGCATACAGGCCGGAAGAGGATTTACCCATTTCCATATTCAGGTTGGTAAAATTCTTACCTTGTTCAACGGTAAACCCCATTGCCATGGCGGAACCAGAGACCGCGGTCAGGGCAGCAACAATCAGGATGTTAAGCTTTTTCATGGTTTGCTCCTCGTCATTAAATTTGTCTGAGGGCACCTTAACAATCGATGTTTACCTCTGCAAATGTGACTTACGTCGATTTTTTATGCTGTGTTTGTCAGGGAGGTGTTTTGAAAATGTTGTAATGACGTTGGGTTATGGCGAGGTCAATCATCAAATTTGGTCTGTTTAGCCACAGTTTAATGGGGGGGCTAAACAGAAACTGAACAGGGCGGGCATTAATTATTAAGCGTCCTATTCATTGAATTTCTTATTATTTGCAAAAGTGTTTCTGCTGTTACTTATAAAAACGTTGATTTACATTTTTCGACGCGATGACGACGTTTTAACCCTGTCTTTGACGATGTACGGGGAGAGAAGGGGGCCTGCGCCTTAGCGCGCAGGCGGGCAGATTAGCGTCGTAGCCCGGCAAATGCCGCGCGAATCTCCTCTTCCGGCAACTGAATGCCGATAAACACCAGCGTGCTGTGCGGCGTTTCATCGCCCCACGGGCGATCCCAGTCGGCGCTGTAGAGGCGCTGCACGCCCTGGAACAGCAGGCGATTTGGCTCGCCGTCGATCCACAGCATCCCTTTATAGCGCATCAATTGCTCGGCGAAGGAGAGCAGCAGATTTTCCATTACACGCGACACTTCGCTGATATCCACCGGGTAATCCATCTCAACCACGATTGATGACACGTCGTTTTGCTTCTCTGCCATAAAGTGGAAACGCGGTTTGCTGTTAACGACGTTCTCTTCCAGCATAAAGCCGCTGGTGTTAAACAACTGGCTAAGATCGATATCGCCGTGAATGACGGTATAAATCGGCGCCCGGGCATTAATGCGCGCCAGCCGTTCGCGCAATTTTTCGGTGTCGCCGACAACATCAGTTTTGGTCAGCAAAATGCGGTCTGCGTAGCCTACCTGCGACTGGGCGATGGTGAACTGATCCATCTGCTGGTCGGCATGGACCGCATCCACCAGGGCGATCACGCCATCCAGCAGATAGCGCTCGCAAAGCACCTCGTGGGAGAAAAAGGTCTGGATGATCGGCCCCGGGTCGGCCATGCCGGTGCATTCAATCACCAGCCGGTCGAACTCGATTTCACCGCGGTCGCGGCTGTCGAGCAGATCGAGCAGGGCGTCTTCCAGTTCGTTGGAGCGCGTACAGCAGATGCAGCCGTTGGTCAGGGTTTTAATCTGCGTGGCGCGGTCGCCGATCAGCTGATCGTCAACGGCGACTTCGCCAAATTCATTTTCAATCACGGCGATTTTAAAGCCGTGCTGTTCGTTGAGAATATGGCGCAACAGGGTGGTTTTACCTGCGCCGAGAAAACCGGTGAGTAGGGTGACTGCAATCGGTGCCATTATTGCCTCCATTAACAGCAGCGGACGCCGCCTTTGCCGTCGCCGCCGTAGCGGGCCTGCTGGCGTTCGCGGAAGAATTCTTCATAAGTCATGTACGGCTGATCCGGATGGTTGGTTTGCATATGGGTGACGTAGTTGTCGTAATCCGGAATGCCAATCAGCATTTTCGCCGCCTGACCGAGATATTTTTTTGCCTGACCTAAGTTACCAAACATTATGCTTTCCAGAGAACGAATAAAGCCGGATGGCGGCTAGCGCCTTCTCCGGCCTACGTTGATGCGCTTTTTTGTAGGCCGGATAAGCGTAGCGCCATCCGGCATCGGGGTTAATGATGTGACGAGGTCTTCACGCCGCCTTCCGGTACCGGCACGTACGGGGTCTCTTTGTCGGTACGCACTTTATTGTTGCGGACAGTGAGCCAGGTTTTGATGCCGTAGAAGATGATGCTGTACACCACTACCAGGAACAGGATGCTCAGGCCGGCGTTGGTGTAGTTGTTGACCACGATATGGTTCATGTTGGCCACCTGCTGGGCGGTCAGCTCGCCACCGGCGGCGATCTTCTCTTTATACTGCTGAGCCATAAAGAAGAAGCCTTCCATCTGCGGGTTGGTGCTGAACAGCTTCAGGCCCAGCGCCCAGGTGGTGCACAGTAGCAGCCACGCAGCCGGGATCACGGTGACCCAGATATATTTGGTGCGCTGCATTTTGACCAGCACCACGGTGCCAAGCACCAGCGCCACCGCGGCCAGCATCTGGTTAGAGATACCGAACAGCGGCCACAGGCTCTTCACGCCGCCCAGCGGGTCGACCACGCCCTGATACAGCAGGTAGCCCCACAGCCCGACGCAGCCGGCGGTACCGATAATCCCGGCGACCAGCGAGTCGGTTTTTTTCAGGAACGGCACGAAGTTACCCAGCAGATCCTGCAGCATAAAGCGGCCTGCGCGGGTCCCCGCATCCAGCGCGGTGAGGATAAACAGCGCTTCAAACAGGATACCGAAGTGGTACCAGAAGCCCATATCCGCCATCGGGATGATTTTGTGGAACACATGAGCGATACCCACGGCCAGCGTCGGCGCGCCGCCTGCGCGGTTCAGAACGGAAGGTTCGCCGATATCTTTCGCGGTTTGCAGGATTTGCTCAGGTGAGATCACGAAGCCCCAGGAGCTGACGGTCGCTGCCGCGTGAGCGGTGACATCCCTCAGCTGGGCGGCAATCAGCGCCGCGTTTTCACCGCCCATTTCGTGCAGGTTCGGCATGGTGATGCCCAGACCCGCCGGCGGGGTGTTCATCGCGAAGTAGAGGCCCGGTTCGATAATTGAGGCCGCTACCAGCGCCATCACCGCCACGAAGGACTCCATCAGCATTGCGCCGTAGCCGATAAAGCGGGCGTCGGTTTCGTTGGCCAGCAGCTTCGGCGTGGTGCCGGAGGCGATCAGGGCGTGGAAGCCGGAGACCGCGCCGCAGGCAATAGTGATAAACAGGAACGGGAACAGGGCGCCTTTCCACAGCGGACCGGTACCGTCAATGTACTGGGTCACCGCCGGCATTTTCAGGTCCGGGTTAAGGATCACGATACCCAGCGCCAGGCCAACGATGACGCCGATTTTCAGGAAGGTCGCCAGGTAGTCGCGCGGCGCCAGAATCAGCCATACCGGCAGCAGAGCCGAGATAAACGCGTAGCCAATCAGGGTAAAGGTGATGGTGGTGTCTTTAAAGGTCAGCGCCGGGCCCCAGTACGGGTCGTGGGCAATCACGCCGCCGAAGTAAATAGACGCCACCAGCAGGACGATACCGATGACCGATACTTCGCCTACGCGGCCCGGGCGCAGGAAGCGCATGTAGATCCCCATGAACAGGGCAATTGGCACCGTCGAGCAGACGGTGAAGACGCCCCACGGGCTTTCCGCCAACGCTTTCACCACGATCAGCGCCAGCACCGCGAGGATGATGATCATTATCAGGAAGCAGCCGAACAGCGCGATGGAGCCTGGTACGGGACCCATCTCCTGTTTGATCATCTCGCCCAGCGAGGCGCCGTTACGCCGTGAGGAGATAAACAGCACCATAAAGTCCTGTACCGCGCCTGCCAGCACGACGCCCGCCAGCAGCCACAGGGTACCCGGCAGGTAGCCCATCTGCGCGGCGAGCACCGGGCCCACCAGCGGACCGGCGCCGGCAATCGCGGCAAAGTGGTGGCCAAACAGCACGTAGCGGTTGGTCGGCACATAGTTCAGGCCATCGTTATTAATGACCGCCGGCGTGGAGCGCGTCGGGTCAAGCTTCATCACCTTCTGCGCGATATACAGGCTGTAATACCGGTAGGCGACGAGGTACACGGAAACCGACGCCACCACGATCCACAGGGCACTGACGTGCTCACCGCGGCGCAGGGCGACGACTGAGAGGCAAAATGCCCCGATGATCCCGAGAATCACCCAGGGTATGTGCTTGAATAGTTTTTTGGTATCCATAGTAAAACCTGGCGTTAATGAGATGAATAATTGGCCGAAGCCGTCTGGTTTTAAGTAAGAGTTGATGGAGGTATTGATTAGCTAGGCTGCCTCCGATCTTGCCAGACCGGCGCGCGCGTAAAGATGAGTAAATGGGTGAGTGGTTGTATAGGAGGTTAAGCGGTTACTGGAAGGGGTAAGCGGTTGGCTACGAAGTGAACAGGGCGGGATTATGTGATTGTGATCACAGGAGATTGTGGCCTGCGACGCTGTGGGTTAACGCTCCTCCCCAACCGGGGAGGAGCAGACAAGGCGATTACACTGCGACTTCCATTTCCATCATTACCGGGTGGAAGCGGCGCTTAAAGTAGATCAGCCCGTGGCCCTGCTGGCTCAGGGTTATGTTCCTGATTTCAACCAGATAGACCAGGTGGGTGCCGATGGTTTGTACCTGGCTAATCTCCCCTTCGAGACTGGCCAGCGACCCCTTCAACACCGGCTGCCCGAGCGCGCCCTGCTGCCAGCCGCTGAGGGCAAAACGCTCTTCCATCGTCACCCCGGTCATCCCGGCGAAATGACGGGCCATGATTTCCTGTTCATGGTTCAGCACGTTGATGCACAACTTGCCGTTGCCCTGAAACACCGGGTTCATCGCGCTGTTGGCGTTGATACACACCATCACCGAGGGCGGCGTATCCGTCACCGAGCACACCGCCGTGGCGGTTATCCCGCAGCGGCCGGCTTCGCCTGCGGTGGTGACCACGTTAACCGCCGCCGACAGGCTGGCCATGGCATCGCGAAAACGCAGGCGTTGTTCATCTAATTGCATTATGACCTCCCGCTGCGAATTACTTCAGCAGCTTATCCAACATGTTGATATCAGCGTTATTGTGCAGATGCGGCACCGTCCAGCCGTTCTGGTCGTACTCGGACAGGCAGCGGTCGACCATCGCCATCATCTTGTCCATATTGCCGGAGCTCTGCGCCTGGCGCAGACACTGCAGGCGAATCTCATCCTGGCTACCGGAGTAGTTGATTTCATACAGCTCGTGGCGGCCGCCGAACTCGCTGCCGATGGCGTCCCACATCAGTTTGAGGATCTTGATACGTTCAACGTGATCCATACCGTTGGAGCCGCGCACATACTTCGCCAGATACTGGTCAATCTGCGGATTGTTCAGATCGCGGGCGCTGGACGGCAGATAAATCAGGCCGCTGGTGACGTTGCGCTCGATGATGTTCTTGATCTTGGCGTAGGCCATTGGGGCCATCACGCGATAGGTCTGCAGCGCGGCGTGATCCGGCAGCCATGCGCCGTTGACCCACGGCGTCGCTTCCGAGCACATGGAATCGCTTAACGCCCAGAACATGTTGCGCCACGCCACAACTTCGCCAAGGTCGGCCTGCACGCCGCGGAATTCGAGGGTACCGGTACATTCCAGAGAACGCTTCAGCAGGGCGGTGATAAAGTCCAGTTTCACCGCCAGGCGCACGCAGGCCTGCAGCGGATACATGCGGGCGAAACCGCCCTCCATGGTCCAGCGACGGCAGCGGTCAAAGTCGCGATAAATCAGCACGTTCTCCCATGGGATCAGCACTTTATCCATTACCAGAATCGCGTCGTTCTCGTCGAAACGGCTGGAGAGCGGATAGTCGTACGGGGAGCCGGTCGCGCCGGCGACCATCTCATAGGAGGCGCGGGAGATCAGCTTGACGCCTTCGGCGTCCATCGGCGCGACGAACATCAGCGCGAAGTCCGGGTTTTCGCCCATCACCTGCGCGGAGCCGAAGCCGATCATGTTGTAGTGGGTCAGCGCCGAGTTGGTGGCGACCACTTTCGCGCCGCTGACGATGATCCCGGCATCGGTCTCTTTTTCCAGCTTGATGTAGACGTCCTTCACTTCATCGGCCGGCTTGTGGCGGTCGATCGGCGGGTTGACGATCGCATGGTTAAAGTACAGGCCGGTTTCCTGAATGCGGGTGTACCAGTTGCGGGCGTTCTGCTCGAACTGGCCGTAAAACGCCGGGTTGGCGCCCAGCGCGCAGCCGAAGGCGGCTTTATAGTCCGGGGTGCGGCCCATCCAGCCGTAGCTGAAGCGCGACCACTCGGCGATGGCGTCGCGCTGCTGGCGCAGATCGTCGGCGCTTTTCGCCACGCGGAAGAATTTGTGGGTGTAGCCGCCGCTGCCGGTATCGGTGCCCCAGCACAGGGAATCCTGCATCTCCGGTTTGTGCAGCGCATCGTACAGTTGAGCGACGGAGGCCGCGGCGTTACGGAAGGCCGGGTGGGTGGTGACATCCTTCACGCGCTCGCCATAGATATAAATTTCGCGGCCATCCTGCAGGCTTTTTAAATACTCTTCGCCAGTTAACGGGCGTTTCGCGTCGGCGCGGAAATCTTCAGGTTTCATAGGGGCCTCTTCAGTATTTATCGGAAAATGATGTTAAATATATGTTTTGTTTTTGTTGTTCAATTGAAGCGGTTATTGCGCTTGTCGTGAAGGGACGTTTGCGACAACGACGGGTACTTTTCAGGCGGGAGTGAATTTTGTGATCTCTGCAGCGTTTGCCGGCTGGCGCGGCGCTGAACCGACCTGTGGACCATCGCCCGGCAGGCGCAGCGCCAGCGGGGAATTACGATACCGGTACTTTTTGCGCCCGGTAGCTGCTGGGCGAGCAGCCGACCTGGCGGCTAAAAAAACGCGCAAAATAAGCGGGGTCTTTAAACCCCAGCTGCCAGGCTATCTCATTGACGGCGCTATCGGAGAACAACAGCAGGCGCTTCGCCTCGCGCAGCTGGCGGTCGAATATCAGCCGTTTGGGCGAACGGTTGGCAAAGCGGCGACAGATATCGGTCAGCCGCGATTCGGTCAGGTGCAGCTCCCTGGCGTAATCCGGTACCGTCCAGTGCTGATGGTAGTGGCTGTCGATCATCTGGTTAAAGCGCTGGAATAGCTTCAGCTCGCCGCGCATGCCGCTGGCGGCGTGATCGTCGAGCTTTGCGTTACGCAATAGCAGGGTAAAGACCGCCTGCGCCAGCAGCGCCAGGGTGTGCTCGCGCCCCGGCAACTGGGCGGTGGATTCCCGGCGGATCAGCTGCCAGTAGTGGGCCAGCGCCGCCAGCTCGTCGGGTTTATCCGCCAGCGACAGGCAGATCCCCGGCAGGCCGAAGGTCTCCCGCGTGCCGGGATAGAGCACCTCCAGCAGCGGCCAGATGAGTTCTTCGTGCACCGTCAGCACATGGCCATCGCTATCGGACTCGGTAATAAAGGCGTGCGGCACCGAGGGCGGCGTTAACACAAACAATGGCGCCTGCACCGAATAGCGATGGTCATCAAGCTGCAGCTCAATCTGCCCGGTATCAAGATAGTGCATCTGGAAATAGCGGTCGTGGCGATGCGCCTGCATGTCGCGGCCAAAAAAGGCCGCCATGCGGGAAAACGACTGATAGTGCACCTCCTCGGTGCCCAGGCTCTCGTCGTAATCTTTATTGATATCGATATTGGCGATGGAATGCTGGCACATACCCGCTCCTTAGTGGCCTTTTTGCGCCGCTAAGCCCGGCGCGGCGGCGGCGTCCTCACGCTGGCTCATTGGAATGCGGGTGAGCACCAGCGCGCCGACAATCAGCAGCCCGGCGACAAACCACAGCCCGGAGCTAAAGCTGCCGGTGGTATCGCGCAAAATGCCGATCAACAGCGGGCTGACGGCAGAGCCGACGTTGCCGATGGCGTTGATTACCGCCAGCGCCACCGCGCGCGACTGCAGGCTGATCACCCGATCCGGGGTGGTCCAGAAAATGGCCATCGCGGTAAAGGATCCCACCGAAGCCATAATAATGCCGATCAGCTGGATCAGGCTGTGGTGAGTGGCCGAAGCCAGCAGCCAACCCGCCGCGGCGAACAGGTAGGGCAGGATGGTATGCATTTTGCGCTCTTTGCGCCGGTCGGAGCGGCGGCTCCACCAGATCATGCCGAAAATAGTGCAGAACTGCGGGATCGCCGCCAGCAGGCCAATCATGATGTTGCTACTGCCGGTGTTGAAGCTCTGCAGGATCTGCGGCGTCCAGATATTAATGGCGCTCAGGGTATTGGTCAGGCAGAAGTAGGCCAGGGTATACATCAGCACCGCTGGCGTCAGGACTTCGCGCAGCGTGGAACGCGGCGAAGCCGGAACGACCGCCGCATTTTCCCGTTCACGATCGATCATCGCCTTCAGCGCCTGTTTTTCTTCGCTATCGAGCCAGTTGGCTTTATCCGGCGTGTCGTTGAGGAAGAACCAGGTGACGACGCCGAGCACCACCGACGGCAGGCCTTCCAGCAGAAACAGCCACTGCCAGCCCTTCAGGTTCCACAGGCCGTCGAGCGCCAGAATATAGCCGGAAAGTATCGAGCCGAGCATCATGGTCACCGGCATGGCGATCATAAACAGGGCGTTGGCGCGGGCGCGATGGTAGGCCGGGAACCACCAGGTCAGATAGACGAGGATGCCCGGTAGAAAACCAGCCTCGGCGATGCCGACCAGCATGCGCAGGATGTACAGCGTATGCGGGCTGGTGGCGAACATGGTGCAGGTCGAGGCGATCCCCCAGACCACCATAATTCCGGCGATCCAACGGCGCGCGCCGACTTTCGCCAGCATGATATTGCTGGGGATCCCGCACAGCACGTAGGTGACGTAGAACAACGTCGCCGCCAGGCCGAACATGGTGGAGGTCAGGCCAAGGTCTTTGCCCATCGTCAGGCCGGCGAAGCCGATATTAATGCGGTCCAAAAATGAGAAAACAAAGAGAACAAACAGGAAGGTAATCAGGCGGCGGAACAGCTTTTTGATCACCCGGTTTTCTACTTCAACGGCTTTATTATCATTGTGTTGCAGGGTAGAGGTAGTCATGTTGCGCTCCACATTATCCGTTCAATAGACGGATTTATTGTTATCGGTTGTGGTCGTTGCGGTGTGGGTAAAACGGGCCGCCAGCGCTTCTGCGCCGCGCGCCAGCAGGGTGGTATCGACGCCGACGGCGACGAACAGCGCGCCCAGTTCGAGATAGCGCTTCGCCAGCGCTTCATTGGCCATCAGGATCCCCGGCGCCTTACCGGCCTGACGGATTTGCTGGATGGCCTGTTCAATGGCGGCCTGCACTTCCGGGTGCTGCGGATTGCCGCCATGGCCCATATCGGCGCTGAGGTCCGCCGGGCCGATAAACACGCCGTCCACGCCGTCGACATCGAGGATCTGCGGCAGATTTTTCAGCGCTTCGCGGGTTTCAATCTGTACCAGGACGCACATGGCGTCGTTGGCCTGGTGAAGATAATCCGGCACCCGGTTCCAGCGCGAGGCGCGGGCCAGCGCGCTGCCGACGCCGCGAATGCCGGCGGGCGGGTAGCGGGTGGCTCTGACTGCCAGCCGCGCTTCGTCGGCGTTCTGCACCATGGGCACCAGCAGGGTTTGCGCGCCGATATCCAGCAGCTGTTTGATCTGCACCGGGTCGTTCCACGACGGGCGGACCACCGGCTGGCTGGGGTAGGGGGCGATGGCCTGAAGCTGGGTCAGCACCGTTTGCACATTGTTGGGCGCGTGTTCGCCGTCGATCAGCAGCCAGTCGAAGCCGGCGCCGGCCAGCAGTTCGGCGCTGTAGCTACTGCACAGCCCCAGCCACAGGCCGATTTGCGGGCGCCCGGCCTTGAGCGCCGCTTTAAAAGCGTTGTTCATGTTGCTCTCCTCAGACAAAGCGGCAGCTGATGGCGCCCATGTTGCCGTAGTCGACGTGGAAGGTATCGCCCTTGCGCGCCGGGACCGGACGGGTGAAGGAGCCGCCGAGGATGATTTGCCCGGCTTCGAGCTGGACATCGTACGGCGCCAGTTTGTTGGCCAGCCAGGCCACGCCGTTGGCCGGGTGATTGAGCACCCCCGCGGCGACGCCGGTCTCCTCAATCACGCCGTTGCGATACAGAAGGGCGGAGATCCAGCGCAGATCCAGCTCGTCGGGCTTGATCGGGCGGCCGCCGAGGATCACCCCGGCGTTGGCGGCGTTATCGGAAATGGTGTCGAACACTTTACGCGGGCGCTGGGTTTCCGGGTCGATGTTGTGGCAGCGGGCGTCAATCAGCTCCAGCGCCGGGATCACGTAGTCGGTGGCGTTGTAGACATCAAACAGGGTGCAGTTCGGGCCGCGCAGCGGTTTGGCCAGCACGAACGCCAGCTCGACTTCGATACGCGGAACGATAAAGCGGTCGGTGGGGATATCGCTGCCGTCGTGGAAGAACATATCGTCAAGCAGCGCGCCGTAGTCCGGCTCGCTGATCTGCGAGCTGGCCTGCATGGCTTTTGAGGTCAGGCCGATCTTGTGGCCTTTGAGTACGCGGCCTTCGGCGATCTTCATCTCGACCCACTCGCGCTGGACGGCGTAGGCGTCCTCAATGGTGATCGACGGATAATCCAGCGAGATCGCGCGGATCTGTTCACGCTGTTTTTCGGCCTGATTCAGCCGCTGGGCAATCAGGGTTCGGGTCTGTTTATCGAGCATAGTGATTCCTGTGGCATTGTATTGCCGGATGGCGCTTCGCTTATCCGGCCTACAAATTCATGGCCGCTGTAGGCCCGGTAAGCGCAGCGCCACCGGGCAATTTGCACGTTATTTAAATAAGGCGTGCACGTTGTTCTGTTTGTAGTTCAGCGTCGGATCGAGCTCTTCCATGGCGAACGACAGCGCCAGGTAGCGGCTCTCCATCAGCGCCGCGAAGTGGGATTTGATCAGCGCGAACAGCATATCTCCCACGTCCTGACGGCTCTCCAGGCTGCGCCCGGCACCGATCTTCAGCGTCATATGGACAAAGGCGTAATCCTGCCTGCCGTCGGCCATCTGCCAGGTATCCAGCCAGTGGGCACGGCTGCGGATCCCGCCGATCGGAAAGATGCCGGTAGCGGCCAGCGCCTCGTTGACTTTGGCGAACAGCCCAGGCAGATCGGCCTGCTCGCGGATGTTGTCGGTACATTCGGCGATAAAATGCGGCATGGGGCCTCCTTACGCCTGCGCCGGCAGCGGGAACACGGCGTTAACCTGGCCGGTGCCGGAGCTGGCGAACAGCTCGGTGATAAACTCCACCTTGCCGTCGTATTTATCCCAGCCCAGCAGGCCAAGCAGCATCACCGTGTCGTGCATGTTGCCTTCGCCGTAGCAGTAGTCGGCGTACTCCGGCAGCATGGTGCAGAACTCTTTAAATTTGCCCTCGCGCCACAGCTTCACCACCCGCTCATCCATCTGATGATCGAACTCGCGGGTGTAGCTGTTCATGCCTTCTTCGGCACGCTGATCGTCGATAAAGCGGTGCGACAGCGAGCCGCTGGCCAGCACCGCCACGGTGCCGTCATATTTCTCAATGGCTTTGAGGATCGCTTCGCCCAGCCTGCGGCTGTCGGCAAAGTCGTGAACGGTACAGAAGGCGGAAATGGACACCACCTTGAAGTGCTTATCGCTGTTCATGTAGCGCATCGGCACCAGGGTGCCGTACTCCAGCTTCAGGCTCGGAATATTGTGCGCTTTGGCGCGTACCCCGAGCTTCACCGCCTCGTCGGCGATGAGCTGACCCAGCTCCGGGTTGCCGTCATAGTCGTAGGTCATGTCGCGAATAAAGTGCGGCAGTTCGTTACTGGTGTAGACGCCCTGGAAATGGTCGGCGCAGTTGATGTGGTAGGCGCTGTTGACCAGCCAGTGGGTATCGAACACGATGATGGTATCGACGCCCATTTCCCGGCAGCGCTTGCCAATTTCTTTATGCCCGTCGATAGCGCCCTGGCGGCAGCCGTGGTTTTTCCCCGGCAGCTCAGACAGGTACATCGACGGCACGTGAGTGATTTTTGCTGCTAACGCTAACTTACCCATATCAGACTCCCCATTTCGGGATCGGATGGTCGCCCATCGAGATGCAGACGTTTTTCATTTCGGCGAACACTTCAAAGCTGTACTCGCCGCCTTCGCGGCCGGTGCCGGAGGCCTTCACGCCGCCGAACGGCTGACGCAGGTCGCGGACGTTCTGGGTGTTGACGAACACCATCCCGGCTTCAATACCGCGCGCCAGACGCAGCACTTTGCTGACGTCCTGGGTCCAGATATACGACGCCAGGCCGTATTCCACATCGTTCGCCAGGCGCAGCCCTTCCGCCTCGTCTTTGAACGGCAGCAGGCAGGCGACCGGGCCAAAAATCTCTTCCTGCGCGACGCGCATGCGGTTGTCGACATCCGCCAGCAACGTCGGGCGCAGGAAATTGCCGGCTTTCAGATGCGCCGGCAGGTCGGACGGTTTATCCGCGCCGCCGGCCAGCAGGGTCGCCCCTTCTTCAATGCCGAGGCGGATATAGCCGGAGACTTTCTCCCAATGTTGCTGGCTAATCAGCGCGCCGACCTGGGTGTTCGGGTCGGTTGGATCGCCGACGCGCAGGCGGTTAGCGCGCTCGGCGAAGCGTTTAACGAACTCGGGGTAGATGCTCTGCTGAATGAAAATGCGCGAGCCGGCGGTGCAGCGTTCGCCGTTGATCGAGAAGATGGTGAACAGCGCGGCGTCGAGTGCGCGCTCAATATCGGCGTCTTCGAAAATCAGCACCGGCGATTTGCCGCCCAGCTCCATGGAGTACTTTTTCAGCCCGGCATTTTTCATGATGTTGCGCCCGGTGGCGGTACCGCCGGTAAACGATACCGCGCGCACGTCATGGTGGCGTACCAGCGCATCGCCCGCCGTCGCGCCGTAGCCCTGCACCACGTTCAGTACCCCCGCCGGAATACCCGCTTCCAGCGCCAGTTCGCCCAGACGGTCGGCGGTCAGCGGCGACAGCTCGGACATCTTCAGCACCGCGGTATTCCCCAAGGCCAGGCACGGCGCCACCTTCCAGGTGGCGGTCATAAACGGCACGTTCCACGGCGACACCAGCGCGCAGACGCCCACCGGCTGCACCAGGGTGTAGTTCAGCATCTTGTCGTCGACCGGATAGGTCTTACCGTTCATCTGCTGGCACACTTCGGCGAAAAACTCGAAATTGTGGGAGGCGCGCGGGATCAGCACGTTTTTGGTCTGGTGGATAGGCAGACCGGTATCGGCGGTTTCCATCGCCGCGATCTCCGGGACGTTCTGGTCGATCAGATCCCCGAGGCGGCGCATCAGACGCGCGCGCTCTTTCATCGGCAGGTTAGCCCACTTCGGGAAGGCCTCTTTCGCCGCCGCTACCGCCTGATGGACTTCGGCTTCACCGCCGGCGGCGACTTCCGCCAGCACTTCGCCGGTGGCCGGGTTGGTGGTATGAAAATAGTCTGCGCCGGCAACGTTTTTACCGTTGATCCAATGGTTAATCTTTTTCATGACAGTGTCTCCTCATACGCTTGCTGGCTGATGATATGGTTGGCCAGGCGGCCCACGCCCTCGACTTCAACGATCACCTCGTCGCCTGGCACCACGTCGGACAGCCCTTTCGGCGTGCCGGTGGCGATCATGTCGCCCGGTTGCAGGGTCATAAATTCGCTTAAGTAAGCGATGAGAAACGGGATGCTGAAGATCAGATCGGCGGTGGTGCCCTGCTGGCGCAGCTCGCCATTGACCCAGGTGCGCAGGGCCAGATTATGCGGATCCGGGATCGCCTCTTTGCCGACGATCCACGGGCCGATCGGCGTCAGGGTATCGCGGCTTTTCACCCGCAGGTTTGGCCGGTAGTAGTTTTCCAGATAGTCGCGGATCGCGTAGTCATTGCAGACGGTATAGCCGGCGACATAGTCCATGGCCTCGGCTTCGCTGACGCGGCGGGCGGTTTTACCGATCACCACCACCAGTTCAGCTTCGTAGTGCATGTATTCCACGTTATCCGGGCGTACCGACTGCTGCTGGTGGCCAGTAAAGGTGTTTGGCGCTTTGATAAACACCAGCGGCTCGGTTGGCGGCTTAAACGCCAGCTCGCTGGCGTGGTCGGCGTAGTTCAGCCCCAGCGCGAACAGCGTGCCGTCGGCGGGCGGTAGCCAGCGGAATTCACCTTCTTTCAATTCCGTGCCATCGTCCAGGCGCACCTGGTCGCGTTCATCGACCACCGCATCGCGTACCTGTCCCTGCCATTCAATACGTGCCTGTTTCATGCCAGCTCTCCTTCTGCGACAACCGGGTTTTCCAGCGCCGGGAAGCCCTCGGCGAGAATGCGTACGCGATCGCCGGGACTCAGCGTAACGCGGGAGTGGGGCGTACCGATGAGGATCGCGTCGCCGGGATTGAGAGTGGCGAATTCGCTCAAGGCGCTCAGCAGCTGCGCGGCGTTACGCTGCAGATCGCCGGTATGCCAGCTGTCCGCTTCGCGGCCGTTGATTTCGGTGATGATGGTCAGGTTATCGACGTTGCGCACCGGCGACAGCGCGCCGACGGGGCAGAAACCATCGCGGCACTTGGCCTTGATCGCCGGGCGATAAAAACTCTCTTCCGGCAGGCTGACGTCGTTCGCCAGCGCGTAGCCGGCGATATAGTTCGCTGCCTCTTCCGCCGCCACCTTGCGCGCGGTTTTGCCGACAATCAGCGCCACGGTGGCGCCGCTTTGCACGGTTTCGCCCTGCGGATAGGGGATCGCCTCGCCATCGCCAATCACGGTATTGCGCGGCTTGATAAACCAGACCGCGGTTTTCGGCGGCGTTTTGTAGGGGGCCTGTTGAAACGCCTCGCGCCAGGCGTCGAGCTGGCTGCGATGATTGAGCGCAACGGCGAAGATGGTACCTTTCATTCACCACTCCTCTGGGACTGATTTCGGTTCAAAGGGATTTCGTTAATATATTAATGATCATCTTTTATGCTTTGCGATGAGGTTTAGCAACTGGAAGTGAATGTTTTGTGATCGGATTAACACAATATTTACACATCAATAACTTATTCGTTATTAATCAAATAGTTGAATATTTTTCTGAGAAAGGCTGGTACTTTTCAGGTGCAGAAATCGGTTGTACATGGCAGGATTAAAGCTAATTATTAAGTTGTTAATAAGTTTTAGATGAGGCCGTTGAGGGGATACTATGCATGATTCATTAACCATTGCCTTGTTGCAGGCGCGTGAAGCGGCGATGGCCTACTTTCGACCGATCGTCAAACGACACAATCTCACCGAACAGCAGTGGCGGATCGTGCGTATCCTCGCCGAACGTCCGTCAATGGACTTTCACGATCTGGCTTTTCGCGCCTGTATTCTGCGCCCCAGTCTGACCGGGATTTTGACGCGCATGGAGCGGGATGGACTGGTGCTGCGGCTGAAGCCGGTTAACGATCAGCGCAAGCTGTACGTCTCGCTGACGCCTGCCGGAACCGCGCTGTACGAAAGCGCCCAGGCGGAGGTGGAAGAAACCTATCGCCTGCTGGAGGCTCAGTTCACTACTGAAAAGCTGCAGCAACTGACCTCGCTGCTGGAGGAGTTTATTGCGCTTGGCGTCCCTGCCGGGCGCGGTGATGAAGAAGAGTAGCGGTTACGGCTCGGCGCTCAGCCTGGCGAGGGCAATAAGCGTTTCCGCACGGGCGGGAGACAGCGGCTCTCTCGGCTGCGGCAGCGGCCAGCCATACAGCCAGCGGGCGCTGGCGGGCAAATAACGCCTGGGCCAGCTCGCTCCCGCCGAAACCGGTGTACTCCCCGGCGGCGTAAATATCCGCGAGGCTGGTCTGCTGCCAGCGGTTAACCTGGATCGCCTCCTGCGCCGTGGCGCAACCGAACAGCAGCTCCGTCTCGATATTGGGCACCAGCCCGTAGCCGATCGCAGGCGACAGTCCGCTCGACGCCGCGCCGCAACGCCCCGGATCTGCCGCGGCCGTTCCGCGTGCGCGCCTTCGGCATCATCGGCCCGGTGTCGTTTATGGTCTCGGCGCTGATCGTCTACTGGTCCGGCTGGAATACGCTCTCGTGGCTGCTGGGGCTGCAGATCGTGATGTTTGTGGTGTATGTGATGTGCAAAGGCAAGGTGCCGGAACATACCGTGAGCCTGGCGCAGCAGGTGAAGTCTTCGCTGTGGCTGATCGCTTTTTATGCGTTGATTATCCTCTTTTCCTGGCTGGGCAGCTTCGGCGGGCTTAATGTTATTGGTCACCCCTGGGATACGGTGCTGGTGGCGGCGATGTCGCTGGGGATTTATTACTGGGGCGCGCGCAGCTGTCTGCCGCAGGCTAATTTTAGCGGAGACGAAGAAGAGTAAAGGAGAACAGTATGGGGTCGGTAACTCTATCGTTACCAGAAGCTTATGACCTGGCGCTGGCGGTGCTCAGCGCCAATGGATTCAGCGCCGACCACGCGGCGGCCATCGCCCGTAACGTGGCTGCCGGGGAGCGCGACGGCTGCGCTTCCCACGGCCTGTGGCGGCTGTTGGGCATTGTCGATACCTTGCGTAAAGGTAAGGTTTCGCCTGATGCCGAGCCGCAGATCCACGACCAGGCGCCGGCGATTGTGCGGGCGGATGCCGGGGGCGCCTTTTCGCTGCTGGCCTACGAACGCGCGCTGCCGCTGCTGCTGGAGAAAGCGCGGCACAGCGGTATTGCGGCGCTGGCGATTAACCGCTGCGTCCATTTTTCCGCGTTGTTTGCCGATATTGAGCCGTTGACTGAGGCAGGGCTGG
The DNA here is from genome assembly GCF_040062505.1 of Klebsiella sp. JN_Kp127. Lineage (NCBI taxonomy): Bacteria > Pseudomonadati > Pseudomonadota > Gammaproteobacteria > Enterobacterales > Enterobacteriaceae > Klebsiella > Klebsiella sp. JN_Kp127. The sequence continues at coordinate 22,674 of NZ_JBEAHS010000047.1, read as the reverse complement.
TGGGGCTGGCCTGTACGCCAAGCCATGCCTGGGTCGCCCCGGCGGGCGGCACCCGTCCGCTGTTCGGCACCAACCCTATCGCCTTTGGCTGGCCGCGGCGGGAGGAGCCGCCGTTTATTGTTGATATGGCGACCAGCGCCGCGGCGCGCGGCGAGATCCAGCTGCATCAGCGCGCCGGCAAAGCGCTACCGGAAGGGTGGGGAATCGACAGCCAGGGGCAGCCGACTACCGATGCCACAGAGGTACTGAACGGCGCGATGTTAACCTTCGGCGGCCATAAGGGCTCGGCGCTGGCGGCAATGGTTGAGCTGCTGGCCGGGCCGCTTATCGGCGATATGACCAGCGCCGAATCGCTGGCGTGGGATAACGGCGCGGGCGGTTTACCCTACGGCGGAGAACTGATTCTGGCGCTGGATCCGCAGCGTTTTCTCGGCGCGCAGGCACAGGAGCAGCTGGCGCGCGCCGAAACCCTGTTCAGAGGGATGCAGGAGCAAGGGGCACGGTTACCGGGAGAGCGGCGTTTCGCCTGCCGCCAGCAGAGTGAGCGGCAGGGGGTCGCCATCAGCCGTTCATTGCATGATGAGATTTGCGCCTTGCGCCAGGGCGGGTAAGGCGCGAATCGCCGTCCCCCGGGACATCCCCCGGCTTGCGCTACGCTTAGCCGGGCTACCGAACGTCGCGGGTTGTGTAGCCCGGGCAAGGCGCGAAGCGCCGCCACCGGGGCATCCCCCGGCTTGCGCTACGTTTAGCCGGGCTACCGAACGTCGCGGATTGTGTAGCCCGGGTAAGGCGCGAAGCGCCGCCACCCGGGATGCCTGTCAAAACAGCGTGTCGAGCTCGTCCAGCACGTTGTAGTCGTCATCGACCAGCAGCAACGTCTTCCACTTATCAAAGGTCAGACAGGGGTGCGAGGTGCCGAACAGCAGAATATCGCCGACCTGCACATCGCTGCCCGGCGCCAGGCGCAGCATACAGTGCTGATCCATGATGCCGATGCTGACGATCGACTCAGCGCGCAGCGCTAACTCCCTGCCGTGACGATAATGGGCGATCGGCTGCGGCAGCCCGGCGTCGAAAGCGCAGTCGCGCTTGCCGAAATTCACCACCGCACGATCTGCCTCCGGCACCGATTGCACCATTGCCATCAGCTCCAGCGCTGAAGTGAGATCGCCGGCGAGATCGCAGGCAATCGGATCGCGGGCGATCAGCGCTTGTTGGGCGAGATCGTAGATCCCGCGATCGTGGGTGATATAACAGCCAGGGCGAATGACGATACGGCAGCGGCGCGGTTTTGCCGCCGCCAGCCAGATGTTGCACACCACGTCATACCAGACGGTGCCCGCGCCGGTGAGAATAAATTCGCCGTCAACCAGCGGCTCCATGCGGCAGGCTAGCGCTGCAGCCTGTTGTAATAGCGCTTCCACCTGCGGTTGCGGATCGTCGCCGTGCAGGACCCCTTCATACAATTCCAGACCGCGTAGCCGTAGCCCCGGCAGGTCGCTGACCCGCTGCGCCAATGCCAGCGCGTCATCCACGCTACGACAGCCGCAGCGCCCGCCCGGCACGCCAAGTTCAATCAGCACATCCAGCGTTTGTCCCTGGGCGGCGAAGAACGCGGAGAGGGCGCGCACGTTGGCCTCGCTATCGACACAGCAGATAAAATCCACTGCCCGGTAGTGGGCTTTTAGCTGCGCGACCACCTGCATATTGGCCTTACCGACCAGCTGATTGACCATCAGGACGCGCTGGATGCCGCTGGCCATCGCCGCGCTGGCCTGCCAGGCGCTGCCCACGCCAATCCCCCACGCTCCCGCTCGCTGCTGCGCCTGAAATATCCATGGCGTCATTGTCGTTTTACCATGCGGCGCCAGCGATACGCCGCGGGCATCGGCGTAGCGCTGCATCCATGAAATATTATTTTCCAGCGCCGACTTATTTAGCAGCGCGGCAGGCAGACAGCCCTCTTCCGCCAGCAGATTAGCCGGCGCGGACATGAGGGCGGATTTGTGCGGAATGAGCGGTGCTGAATGGTATTTCATAACACTATCCTTTCAGGGTTTATAATCGGTGAGTTACTGGGTATCATTTATAACTCTTTGATAATAATGCTTTTAATTAATAATTGTTGTTTCTTTTGAATAAAAGTATCACAAAATGATCTGGTTTTTGCGTAGTTTTCCACTGTTTTTTGCACTTGTAAATGGTTAACTTGTCGGTATGTCGAAAGGGAGTAATTGCTATGAAAGTTGACTGGCTTTTCAAAAACGTCACGGTGATCGACGGGAGCGGCGGGCCGCAATACCGTGCCGATGTGGCGGTGAAGGGCGACCGAATAATGGCTATCGCCCCGGCGCTTGACGTCGCGGCGGAGCAGGTGATTGATGGCCAGGGGCGGGTACTGGCGCCTGGCTTTATCGATGTTCACACCCATGACGATATCAACGTCATCCGCATGCCGGAGTATCTGCCTAAGCTCAGCCAGGGGGTGACAACCGTGATCGTCGGCAACTGTGGGATCAGCGCGGCAACCGCCACCATGCGCGGCGAGGTGCCGGACCCGATGAATCTTCTCGGCGAACGACAGCACTTTATCTATCCCACCGTCGAAGCCTATGCCCATGCGGTAGAGGCGGCGCGACCCTCGCTTAACGTCGGGACGCTGATTGGGCACACCGCGCTGCGTAATAACCATATGGATGACCTGTTCCGCCCGGCGAGCGAGACGGAAATCGCCGGCATGCGCATACAGTTGCGCGATGCGCTGCGGCAGGGCGCTTTAGGACTGAGCACGGGACTTGCCTACGCCAGCGCCTTCCAGTCGACCACCGAAGAAGTGATGGCGCTCGCTGAGGAGTTGACGGCAGAGGGGGGAATTTACACCACCCACCTGCGTTCGGAGTTCGAGCCGATTCTGGAGGCGCTCGACGAGGCGTTCCGTATTGGTCGCCACGGCAACGTGCCGGTGGTGGTCTCGCACCATAAGTGCGCCGGCGCGAAAAACTGGGGTCGCACGAAGGAGACGCTGGCTTTCTTCGATGAGATGCGCCAGCGCCAGGAGATCGCCTGCGACTGTTACCCCTATTCCGCCAGCTCGTCGACGCTGGATATGAAGCAGGTCACCGATGAGTTCGATATCGTCATCACCTGGTCGGAAGCACAGCCCGAGCAGGCCGGAAAAACGCTGCAGCAGATCGCCGATGAATGGCAGGTGAGCCTGCACGACGCCGCGGCGCGGCTGATGCCGGCAGGCGCTATTTATTACAACATGGACGAGCAGGACGTACGGCGGGTGCTGGGTTATCCGGTGACCATGATTGGCTCCGACGGGCTGCCGAACGACCCGATGCCGCATCCGCGGCTGTGGGGCGCGTTTCCGCGGGTCCTGGGCCACTACTGCCGCGATGAACGCCTGTTTCCGCTGACTACCGCGATCCACAAAATGACCGGGCTGTCGTCGGCGCGCTTCCAGCTGGCGGATCGTGGGCTGGTAAAAGTGGGCTACTACGCCGACCTGGTGCTGTTTGACCCGCTGACGGTGCGCGATGTCGCCAGTTTCTCCGACCCGAAACGTCCGGCGGACGGTATTGAGGCGGTGATGGTTAACGGCGTGATGAGCTACGGCAGCGACAAAAAGATTATCGGGCGCGCGGGGCGTTTCCTGCGCCGCCGAATGAACTGAGGAGTGAAAAATGAGTATTAAACGTTATGGCGTAGAGGGCGGTACCGGTACCGGCGGGCAGCACCTGCCGTTCGCGCGGGCGGTGGAAGCGGGAGGCTGGCTGTACGTCTCCGGCCAGACGCCGATGAAGGACGGGGAAGTGGTGGAAGGCGGGATTGTCGACCAGTCGCGTCTGGCGATTCAGAACTGCGTAGATATCATGACCGAAGCGGGCTACACCCTGGCCGACGTGGTGCATGTTAAAGTGATCCTCACCGATGCGCGCTATTTTCAGTCTTTCAATAAAGTCTTCCGCGAGTTCTTTGGCGACAACCCGCCTGCCCGCATCTGCTGCGTAGCGGACCTGGTGGTGGATTGTAAAGTCGAAGTGGATGTGACCTGTTATAACGCTTCTCGCGCATAAAAAGTTAGTAACCAGAAATATAAACAGTCATTTTGAGCGCTGAAATAATTCAGCGCTTCGTAGCCTTTTACCTTTACAAAATTAACTGGCAGGATGTGAATTATGAATAGTCATGTCTTTTTAGTCGGCTTTATTATTTACGCGTTGGCCATGATTTGGCTTGGCTGGTACGTGTCCCGTCATCAAAAAAGCGGTGAGGATTTTTTACTCGGCGGCCGTTCTTTGCCGCTGTTCCTGACGCTGGGGTCTACCGTGGCGACCATGGTGGGAACCGGTTCAAGCATGGGCGCTGTCGGCTTCGGCTACAGCAATGGATGGGCCGGGATGCTCTACGGCGTGGGCGGCGCCATCGGTATTTTACTGGTGGCCTGGCTGTTTGCGCCGGTGCGCAAGCTGCGCTTTATGACCATGAGCGAAGAGCTTTCTTATTACACTGGTGGCAGCCATTTAATTAAAAACCTCGTCGGGATAATGATATTTATTGCCTCAATTGGCTGGCTGGGGGCGCATATTCTTGGCGGGAGTATGTATTTAGCCAGGGCGACAGGAATTAATCTGACGGTGGCAAAAATTATTATTGCCATGGCGTTTGCGATTTACGTCATTATCGGCGGTTATTCTGCTGTGGTGTGGACAGACACCATTCAGGCATTAATTCTGTTTTTCGGTTTTATCCTGATGGCGATTCTGGCGGTGGTTCACGTCGGGGGATGGGATGCCATCGTTCAGGCAATGGATCCCAAGGCGATGAGCCTGTTTGCGGTCGATAAGTTGGGGACCATTCCGGCGCTATCGCTGGCGATGGTCATCGGCGTCGGCGTGCTGGCGACCCCTTCCTATCGCCAGCGTATTTACTCGGGAAAAGACGTCTCTTCGGTGCGGCGCTCGTTTGTCTATACCGGCGTGCTGTATCTGTTTTTCTCGGTGCTGCCGGCGATCATCGGCATGGCGGCCTGGACGATGAACCCCAATCTTGAGAACAGTAACTACGCCTTCCTGTTCGCCACCAGCTTCTTACCGGCGATCCTCGGGCTGGTGGTCCTGATTGCCGGACTTTCCGCCACCATGTCTTCGGCCAGCTCCGATGCGATAGCCGCCGTGGCCATCATGATGCGGGATGTCTATACCCTCGTTACCGGAAAAATGCCGCCGGCGCATAAGGCGATAACGCTCTCTCGCTGGATGCTGGCGTTCGTCATCGGCCTGGCGATGATCTTCGCCCTGACCTCGAACGATATCATCAGCTATATCACCAAAATGATCTCCATGCTGATGTCCGGGCTCTTCGTCTGTTCCATTCTCGGCCGCTTCTGGCTGCGCTTTAACTGGCAGGGGGCGCTCACCGCGCTGCTGAGCGGCATGCTGGTGTCTATTGTGGTTCTGGTTAAGGCCGACTGGCTGGCTTACTGGGGCAATCCGTGCATTCCGTCGGTCGTTGGCAGCTTTGTTTCCGCTATTTTTGTCACCGTCATGACGCCAGCCAGCAAAATCAGCCGTCAGCAGGCGCTGGAAATGATTACCCAGGAGCGGGAAGGGGAGGCGATCCCGGCGAAGACGGCGGTGCAGGTCTCAGGAGAAGCACAATGAAGGATTATATTGCCGTCGACTGGGGCTCTACCCAGCTGCGCGGCTGGCTGATTCGCAACGGCCAGTGCGTCGAAACGAAGCAGCTGCCGCTGGGTATTACCCGCCTGAACGGACGATCGCCTGCCGATGTATTCGCGGAGCATTTGGCCCCCTGGCGCGGCGCACAGGCGCTGCCGGTGCTGATGGCCGGGATGATCGGCAGCGACGCGGGCTGGCAGGCGGTGCCGTATCTGGACTGTCCGGCGGCGATCGACGCCCCCGGGCGGCAGCTATGCGCCATTGCTGAAGGCGTGTGGATTATTCCCGGCCTCAAGATTGAACAGGACCGGGATTTCAACGTGATGCGCGGCGAAGAGACGCAGCTGCTGGGGGCCTGCCAGCTGGCGCCGACGGAGTGTTACGTGCTGCCGGGCACCCACTGCAAATGGGTCCAGGTGGCGGGCGGCGCGGTGCGTTATTTTGCCACGGCGATGACCGGCGAACTGCATCATCTGCTGATGACGCAATCGCTGATCGGCAAAGGGCTGCCTGCCCAGCAGCCGGACGAGGCGGCGTTTGAACGGGGGCTGGAAAAAGGGCTGGCGCAGCCGTCGCTGATTAGCGAACTGTTTGTCGCCAGGGCCGCCCGGGTGCTGGGCGGTCTGGCGGCGAGCTCGGTCAGCGATTATCTCTCCGGGCTGCTGATTGGCGCGGAGGTGGCGACCCTGGGGCAGCGTTTCCGTGCTTCTGCCGTCACGCTGGTTGGCGACCCGGCGCTGAATGCCCGCTACGGTCGGGCGATGAAGGCGCGCGGAATGACGGTTAACAGCTGCAGTGGCGATGAGGCATTGCTGGCTGGCATGGCGAGGATAATGCATGAACAAGATTAAGCTGGTGGCGATTTTACGCGGCATTCAACCCGCTGAGGCGGCAGATCATATTGAGACGCTAATCAATGCAGGCTTTCGCTATATCGAAATCCCGCTCAATTCGCCAGACTGGCAGCAGAGTATTCCGCAGATGGTTGCGCGGTTTGGCGAGCAGGCGATGATAGGCGCGGGAACGGTACTGCGCGTGGAACAGGTCGATTTTCTCGCTGAGGCCGGGGCGAAGCTTATCGTGACGCCGAATACCCAGCCTGCGGTGATCCGTCAGGCAGTGGCGCACGGAATGCAGGTTTGTGCCGGATGCGCCACCGCGACTGAGGCGTTTAACGCGCTGGATGCCGGGGCGCAGTGGCTGAAGATATTTCCGTCTTCTGCTTTCGGTCCGGACTACATTCGGGCGCTGAAAGCGGTGCTGCCGTCGGAGGTGCCGGTGCTGGCGGTGGGCGGTGTGACGCCGGAAAATCTGGCAACCTGGATGCGGGCTGGGTGCGCCGGAGCCGGCCTGGGCAGCGATCTGTATCGCGCCGGACAGGCCGTGGAACGTACCCGCCTGCAGGCCGAGAGGTTTATCGCCGCTGCCGGTGGCTAGTCGCCAAGAGGCTGGCGATCGACGCCGCCGCGGTGGCTGTCGAGGGCCAGCTTAATACGACGTAATTTGCCTTTTGCCTGAGTTTTGTTGGCCATCGCCAGTTCGGTGGCCAGCACATCGACCATCGCCAGCATCGCATAACGCGAAGTGCTGGGCTTGAAGATATAGTCGTTTTCCCGCACCTTCAGCGGCAGCACCAGATCCGCCTGCTCAGCCAGCGGCGTCCCGGCGGGGGTAATCGCAATGACCTTCGCGCCGTACTGGCTGGCAATCGCCGCGCTCTCGATGATCTCCGGGGTATAGCCGCCCAGAGACAGCACAATCACTACATCCTGCGGCGTCACCGCCGAGCTCATCATGCGTACCAGCAGACCGTCGCTCTGACTGACGACCGGAAGTCCAAGACGAAACAGGCGATATTGAATCTCCTGAGCGCAGATGGTTGACCCGCCGCCCATTCCAAGGGCGAGGATCTGCCGCGCTGCACTCAACCAGCTCACCGCACGCTTCAACGCCTCGATATCCAGCGCCCGGCGATTGGTCTCCAGCACGCTGATGATTGACTCATAGATCCCCTGTACGCCTTCGAGGTCCGGAACATCGAGGATAAACCGCTGGCCGACCGCAAGGGATTGCGCAAGCTTCATCTTCAGCTCACGGACGTCTTTACAGCCGAGCGCCCGGGCAAAACGGGTGACCGACGCCTGGCTGGTCTGAGTCAGGCGCGCTATCTCGGCGATGGGTAGCTCCGCCGCCGCCGCGACATCATCGAGAATAAACTGCGCGATGCGCTTTTCGGTCGCCGTGAGCTCCACAAAGCGATCGGTAATACAGGAAATAATATCGATTGACCAGGACATACGGGTAGCAACAGGTAAGTTTTGATTGGTACTTTGTACCATATATCGCCGCTAAATTCAGCGCTGGCGTCTACAACGCCAGGCGCATGGCGCAGCGCGTCTCCGGCGGCAGTCCGTGCCGGGTCTCCTGTTCTCTTTTCGCCGCCAGCCCGGCGGGCAGGGTCAGCTCATCGAGGATGGCGAATCCCAGGCGGGTATAAAACGGCGCATTCCACGGCACTTCGCGGAAGGTGGTGAGGGTCACCGCCGGGTAAGCCATTTGCCCGGCGCGCTCGATAACCTGCTCCAGCAGCATCCGCCCGATGCCCTGATGCTGCCAGGCCTGGTGGACGGCGATTTCGGCGATAAATAAGGCATCGTCGAGCGGTTCGGTAAGAATAAAACCAACCGGCTGCCCGGCGGCCACCGCCAGCAGACTATGTTCCGTTTCCAGATAATCATGATGGCGCGCAACGCTAATCACCTCGCTGTCCGCCAGCCAGGCGAGAGCGGGGATCTGACGAAATGCCTGAGCGGCGGAACGTTCAATGGCCGGCAGAAGGGCGATATCACTCTCCTCGGTCAGGCGTAATCCGGCGCCGGCAGTTATAGTGTTAGTTTTCATCACCTGAGCATAGCAGTCTTCGGGAGAAAAATATGGAGCTGACCGCCGTTCCCGCCACGCAGTTCAGCAGCGTGCAGTTAACGGATATTCTTAACGCCTGTTTTGAAGCCTATATGGTACCGGTGACCCAGTCGGTGGAGGGATTTGTTCAGCGCTTTAGCGCCGAGGGGATGAGCCTGATCGATTCCCGCGTCTGGCTGGCCGGAGATGAACCGGCGGCGATCGCGATCGTCGCGCGTCGGGGGAATATGGCTCGCCTGGCGGCCTTTGCCCTGCGCCCGGCCTGGCGCGGCAAAGGTCTTGGGCGGAAATTGATGCAGGAGCTGCTGACGTTTCTGCAGCAGCAGGAGATCGAGACGGTTTCCCTGGAGGTGATCCGCGATAACCACGCGGCCGTCGCGCTGTATCAGTCGTTAGGCTTTACGCGGCGCTATGGGCTCTGCGGCTACCTGAGCGCAGAGCCTCTGGCTGCGGCGCCTGGCGTGTTACAGCCTTATCCGATCCTGGCACTGCTTCGACGCGCCGTTGAGGAGAGTAACAGTCAGCTCCCCTGGCTGATGGATCCGCTTACCTTCGCCACCCTGCCATGCCGCGTCGTGACCCTGGAACAGCGCGCCTTCGCGGTACTGAGCACCTCGGGCTCACGGCCTTTACTGCAGTTTTTATGGTTGGAACCCGCCGCCCGTCGCCAGGGGCTGGCGCAGGCGCTGCTGATGGCGTTGGCGCAGCAGTTCCCGGGGATCGGCACGTCGGTGACGGTCCCGGAAACCTTTACACCGCTGTTTGCCGCGGCGGGATATGCGCCGCTATCGCTGCAGCAGTATGAAATGACGATGGAGTGTGCGGCAGCGAAGTCCGCTTAGGCGGGAGTGTGCGCTGGGCCGCAAAAAACAGCACGGGGCGTCGATAAGCCTCTCTTTTGCCGCATCATATCTCTTCGTAATGGCGACGAGGGGGATGTAATGCGTAAAACGGAACTGTTGGCTTTTTTGCAAAATCAGACCGATTTTTTCGATCCGGATAACCTGAGCGACGTTTTTACCGCCAGCTGGCTGGCTCAGCGTTTCGCCATGCAAAGAAATACCGCCAGCCACTATCTCAATCAGCTGGTCGCCCAGGACGTGCTGGTGAAGATCAACACCCGGCCGGTCTATTTTCTGCATAAAAAAGCCTTCTGCCAGCAGTTCTTCCCCCTTTCCCGCAGCGAGTACGCCAGCATGGCGGAGCTGCTCGCGGAGAGTGACCGCCAGCCGGAACAGGCGGACCATTTTTCGTTGCTGACCGGGCATGACGGCAGCCTGCGTAAACCGATCGAGCAGATGAAAACCGCGCTGTTTTATCCCAACGGCGGCCTGCCGCTACTGATCGTCGGCGACAGCGGAACCGGCAAAAGCTATATGGCGGAGCTGATGCACGAGTTCGCGATCGCCCAGGGCCTGCTGGCGCCCGATGCGCCCTTTGTCAGCTTCAACTGCGCGCAATATGCCAGTAACCCGGAGCTGCTGGCCGCCAACCTGTTTGGCTATGTCAAAGGCGCGTTTACCGGCGCGCAGAGCGATAAAGCCGGGGCGTTCGAGGCGGCAAACGGCGGGATGCTGTTTCTCGACGAGGTCCATCGACTGGATGCTCAGGGGCAGGAGAAGCTCTTCACCTGGCTGGACCGCAAGGAGATCTACCGGGTGGGAGAGACCGCCCATGGCCTGCCGATTTCCCTGCGGCTGGTGTTTGCCACCACCGAAGATATTCACAGCACGTTTCTGACCACCTTTCTTCGTCGTATTCCGATCCTGGTCAGCTTGCCCGATCTTCAACACCGCAGCCGCGAGGAGAAGGAGGCGCTAACGCTGCAGTTTTTCTGGCAGGAGGCGCGGACGCTTGCCGCCAGGCTGCAGCTCACGCCGCGGCTTTTGCAGGTTCTGACGCAGTACGTTTATCGAGGCAACGTCGGCGAGCTGAAGAATGTGGTGAAGTACGCCGTTGCATCGGCCTGGGCCAGGTCTCCGGGCAGCGAGATGCTGACCGTGACGCTGCACGATCTGCCGGAAAATATCATGGCGGCGACGCCGGCGCTCAGTGAAGCCATGGGCCAGAAGGAGCCGCTGCTTATCGAGCCGCAGACCAGCCTGGTCTGGCTGCTGCGGGCGCGCGATCCGGTTCAGGGGCTGATCCATGACGTTCAGTGTCGGATTCTGGCGCTGTATGAAGCAGTGCTAAATAAAAAAACGGTCTGGGAAGAGGCGCAAAGAAGCATGGGGGAGGAGATTGAAACCCTCTTCGATCGGCTGATCTTTGATAACCAGGATGCCAGTAGCTCGCAGATGTTGCTGCTGATCGCCCATCAGGTGCGGGAGGAGTATTATCGCCTGGAAAAACGCTTCAATATCCAGTTTAACGGCAACTGTCTCTACGCCCTGAGCCACTACCTGATCCATCGCTCCCGTCAGGCGGCGTCCACGATGAGCAATGAGAAAATCCGTCTGCTGGCGGATTTTCTGGCAAACAAATTCCCGCTGCTGTATCGCTTTTGCGAAGCGATCCTCGACGCGCTGGCGCTGAAGCTGGATATTGAGCCCCGGCGTATTGACCTGCTGTTGCTGGTGCTATGGTTCCAGAAAAACGGCGCAATCAGCCAGCAGCAGGTGACCCGCGCGATTATTCTCGCTCACGGTTACGCCACCGCCAGCAGCATCGCCAGCGTGGCGAACCGCTTGCTGAAAAGCCCGCTGTTTGAGTCATTCGACATGCCGCTCGACGTGACGCCGGAGGCTATCGCTAATCAGGTGATGGCGTATATTGAGCGCCACGCGCTGGCGTCAGGGCTGATCATTCTGGTCGATATGGGATCGCTGAACGCTATTCACAGCCATTTTAATCGTCGCCTGAATACGCCGGTGGCGATTATTAACAATGTCTCCACCGGCATGGCGATGTACGTCGGGGAGCGGATTTTGCACGGCGATATGCTGGAAGATATCGTCCGCGAGATCGGCGACGATCTGGCGGTTGAGCACCAGCTCTATTACCCGCAGACCGATAAACCGCGGGCGATTTTGACCACCTGCGCCACCGGCCTGGGCGCTGCGGCGAACCTTTCGGCGCTGTTAAAAGCCAGCATCCCTGAAGCGCTCGGCGTTGATATTGTGGCCTGCGATGTGGAGACCCTGGCCGACCCCGCGCGGCGGGAGCCGATGCTCAGCCGCTACGACGTGCTGGCGATCGTCGGCACCCTCGATCCGCATCTTGCCGATCTCCCGTGGATCTCGCTGGATTCGCTGATCTCGGGGGAGGGAAGTCGCCCGCTAATGCGTATCTTCGGCGAACTGGCGACAGCGGAGCAGGTCAGCGAGATCAACAACCTGATCCTGAAAAACTTCTCGCTGCGGCGGGTGATCGAGTCGGTGACGATCCTCGATACCGCGAAGGTGATCAACCAGGTTGAGCAGTTTTTGCTGCGCTATGAGCATTTGGCCGGGTACGAGGTGCCCAACGAACGTAAGGTGGCGCTGTATGTGCATATCAGCTGTCTGATAGAGCGGTTAATTCGCCACGCTTCCCCAACCCATTATGCGGGAAGGCAGTGTCCGGAGCGCGAGCTGGCGACGCTGCGCGAGGCCTTTAGTGTCATAGAGAGCGGATATAGTGTCAAAATCCCCGCCGTAGAACTGTACTACATTCACGATATTCTGACGCGCGAAACGGAATTTATTCAGGAAGATCAAGAGTTTTAACGCTTCTCTCCCTTTTGTCCTTACGTTAGCCGACGCGCCACTGTTTCTGGCACGTCGGTTGCAATTAAGAAAGCAGTGGAATGCGCTTTCGAGGTAAGGATGAAACGACACTATATTTTTGCCAGCCACGGCACCTTTGCTAACGGTTTGTTGAACTCTGTGGAGCTGATCCTCGGTAAACAGCCGGATATTCATACTCTGTGCGCCTATGTAGAAGAGGAGGTCGATCTGACGCAGCAGGTGGAGGCGCTGCTGGCGCGTTTCCCGGCGCAGGATGAGCTGATAGTGATTACGGATATTTTCGCCGGTAGCGTGAATAATGAGTTTGTGCGTTTTTTATCGCGCCCGCACTTCCATTTATTGTCCGGGTTAAATCTACCATTAATTATTGATCTGCTTATTTCTGCAGCGGAAGAGAATACCGAAAAATTAATTTCTGAAGCATTAATCAACGCCAAAGAGAGCATTCAGTACTGCAATCAGACTATTGCCGGGGCGATGACTATGGATAAAGACTTCTGAAATGAGGATGCATGATGATTACGTTATTAAGGGTTGACCATCGATTACTTCACGGCCAGGTAGCCTTTTCCTGGACCCAATATGTCGGCGCCGATTGCATTTTAATCGCCAACGACAGTGTCCCTGAGGATGAACTGCGGAAAACCACCATTAAGCTAGCTAAACCACCCTCGGTGAAGCTGGTGATTAAAAATATAAATGACTCAATTGAGGCGATAAAAAGCGGGGTTACCGATAAATATAATTTATTTATTGTTGTGGAATCGGTCAATGACGCCTGGCGTATTGCCAGCGCCGTTGAGGACATAAAAAGTATTAATCTCGGCGGGATTAAGGCCAAAGAGGGCAGTAAAAATATCTCTAAGGCGATTAATTTATTGCCGGAGGAAATAGAGCAGTTGCAACAACTGGTGGGCAAAGGCGTCGAGGTGGAGATTCGCCAGGTCCCGAACGATCGCAAACAGCTTTTTACGGAATGCGTGTGATTCCGGAGGACAGATTATGGTAGAGGCTCTCTTACTGGGTCTGGTGGCGTTTATCGCGCAATCGGAATATGCCTTAGGGACGTCGCTGATTTCCCGGCCTATCGTCACCGGGCTGCTGACCGGTCTGGTGCTGGGGGATGTGCAGACCGGCGTCATTATGGGCGCGACGCTGGAGCTGGCGTTTATCGGTTCGTTCTCCGTTGGCGCCTCGATCCCGCCCGACGTGGTGACCGGCGGTATTCTCGGCGTGGCGTTCGCCATCACCTCCGGCGCGGGCACGGAAACGGCGCTGTTGCTCGGCCTGCCTATCGCCACCCTGACCCTGATCCTGAAAAACGTTTATCTGGGGATGTTTATTCCGCTGCTCAGCCAGAAAGCGGACGGCTATGCGGAACGGGCGGATACGCGCGGCATTGAGCGGATGCATCTGATTGCCGGATTCGGCCTGTCGCTGATGCTTGCCACGGTGGTGACCGTCTCATTCCTGGTGGGCAGCAACGCGGTGAAATCCCTGCTCGATACGATCCCGGAATTTATTAAACACGGACTCAGCGTGGCCACCGGGATCATTCCGGCTCTCGGCTTCGCGATGCTCGCCAGGTTGCTGATTAACAAGAAGGTGGCGCCGTACTTTTTCCTCGGCTTTGTACTGATGGCCTATTTGAAAATCCCGGTGACCGGTATCGCCATTCTCGGCGCCATCGTGGCGGTGGTGATGGTTAACGTCACCGCATTGAGCGCACCTCGTACCACGACAGAACAAGGAGTCAGCGATGACGACGAAGATGATTTCTGAAGAGACCCTGCAGCCGCAGGAGCAGGAAGAAGCGCGAATTACGCCGCGAGATTTACGCCGGGTGTTCTGGCGCTCCTTCCAGATGGAGTTCTCGTGGAACTATGAGCGACAGATGAATCTCGCCTTTGTTTACGCGCTGATCCCGGTGCTGAAGAAGCTCTATCCGCGCAAAGAGGAGCTGGCCGGGGCGCTGAAACGCCATCTGGTGTTCTTCAATACCACGCCGCATATCGTCACCCTGCTGTTGGGGATCACGACGGCGATGGAGGAGAAAAACAGCCAGCAGAAAAATATGGATGCCAACGCGATTGATAACGTCAAAGCCTCGCTGATGGGGCCGCTGGCCGGGCTGGGAGACTCCTTCTTTTGGGGAACGCTGCGCCTGATCGCCACCGGCATCGGCACCAGCCTGGCGCTAAAGGGCAATATTCTCGGGCCGATCCTGTTTCTGCTGGTGTTTAACGTGCCGCACATTCTGGTGCGCTGGTGCTTTACCCGCTGGGGCTACGTGCTGGGCACCGGGGTGCTGCAGCGGATCCAGAAGAGCGGAATGATGGAGAGCCTGACCTACGGGGCGTCGATTATCGGCCTGATGGTGGTCGGGGCGATGACCGCCTCAATGATCGATATCACCATCCCTGTCTCCTTCGGGGCCGGGGAGGCCAAAACTCAGGTGCAGGACATCATCAACGACATTCTGCCCTGCATGCTGCCGCTGGTGAGTTTCGGCATCGTCTACTGGCTGCTGGGGCGGAAGGTTAAACCGCTCTCTATTATCGGCGGAATGGCGCTGGTGGGCATTCTGGGTTCGTGGATCGGATTGTTTTAACGGGAGTGAGCTATGCGACCAACAATGATGACCTATATCAGCGAAGAGCCGGCCTGTCTGGCGCAGATCCTGCGCGACTACCGGCACAAGCTGGCGGCGATTGAGACCTTCGCCCGCCAGCAGCCGGTGCGGCGTATTTTGCTGCTGGCGACCGGATCGTCGCTGAATGCCGCGCTTTGCGCGCGCTATTTCTTTGAACAACGCTTTGGCGTGCTGGTGGACATTAAAGAGCCGTACAACTTTACCCATTACGAAACTATCGACCCGCATACCGATCTGGTGGTGGCGATTTCACAGAGCGGAAAAAGCGCGTCGACGCTGGAGGCGATGCGTAAGGTACAGGCCTCAGGACTGCCGGTATTTGCCCTGACCTCCGACCCGCAAAGCCCGACCGGGCGGGCCTGCGATGGCGTTCTGGATATCAATACCGGGATCGAGAGCGTAGGGTTTGTCACCCGCGGCTTTAGCGCGACAGTGCTCAATCTGCTGCTGATAGCGCTGATGATTGCTCGCAGCCAGGGGAAGGCCAGTGAAGCCGAGGAGCAGCACTATCTTGCCGAATTCCAGCGACTGGCGGCGGCGATCCCGGAGGTCATCGCCCGCACTTCGCGCTTTATCGACCGGCATAGCGAAACGCTGCGGAGCGGCGAGCGCTTTGTCGCCACCGGCTATGGCGCGCTGGTTGGCGTGGCGAAAGAGTTCGAAACCAAATTTACCGAGACGGTGCGGGTACCTTCCAGCGGCTTTGAGCTGGAAGCCTATATGCACGGCCCCTATCTGGAAGCCAATGCCCGCCATGTGATGCTGTTTATGGAGGACTCGTCGGACGCGCGAACCCGGGCGCTGCGCGACTATATGGCGCCGTCGATTGCCCGCGCCTTTACGCTGACGCTGGGGGACGAAGAGGATGAACAAACGCTGGCGCTTAACTGCCCGTGCGAGCATCACCTGGCGCCGCTGCTGCTGATTGTCCCCGTGCAGATGCTCGCCTGGCATACCGCCGGGCTAAAAGGCATCGATCTGGCGATACGTATTTTCGACGATTTTGACCGCGTATTAAAAAGTAAAATCTGATTATTCAGGAGAAAACTATGTTGGGTTTTAATCAGGACGAGTACCTGACCAGTGCTCGCGAGATCATCGCTGCGCGTAAACAGGCTGAAACCGTGGCCGACGCTATTTATGACAGCGGCTGCAGCGCGTTATTTTTCGCCTCGGTAGGCGGTTCTTTAGCTCCGATGATGGCAATTAATGAGTTTGCCAAAGAATTAACCAGCGTGCCGGTTTATCTTGAGCAGGCGGCGGAATTAATTCATCGCGGGCATAAAAAATTAAATAAAGATGCAGTGGTGGTGACGTTATCCAAATCCGGCGATACCAAAGAGTCGGTGGCCATTGCCGAATGGTGCAAGGCGCAGGGGATACGCGTGGTAGCCATTACCCGTCATGCCGATTCGCCATTGGCTGCCGCCGCCAGCTGGCATATTCCGATGTGCCACAAAAATGGCGTGGAATATGAATATATGCTGCTGTACTGGTTATTCTTCCGCGTCATTTATCGTCACGGCGAGTTTGCGGATTATGCGCGTTTTGCCAGCCAGCTCGAGTTGCTGCCGGAAAATCTTCTGCAGGCCAAACGCCAGTTCGATCCCCAGGCGGACAGCATTGCCGCGCAATACCATGACAGCGACTATATGATGTGGATTGGCGGCGCGGAAATGTGGGGTGAGGTCTACCTGTTCTCGATGTGTATTCTCGAAGAGATGCAGTGGAAGCGGACCAAGTCGGTAAGCTCGGCTGAATTTTTCCACGGCACTCTGGAGCTGCTGGAAAAAGAGGTCCCGCTGTTTCTGGTGAAGGGCGAGGGGAAATGCCGGGCGCTGGACGAGCGCGTCGAACGCTTTGCCGAAAAGATAACTGACCATCTGGTGGTGATCGACCCGCGCGACTATCCGCTGAACGGCATTGATGATGCGTTCCGCTGGATTATGGCGCCGTGCGTGGTGTCTACTCTGCTGGTGGACCGGCTGGCGGCCCACTTTGAGCACCATACCGGCCACGACCTGAATATCCGCCGTTATTATCGGCAGTTTGATTACTAAATCTTGCCTATGGCGGCCAGTCAGACTGGCCGCTCCGCTATTCTCCGAGGCGCTTCCCAGAAAATCATCGTCAAAACCAACCGGTTAAAAACCGGTGGTAGAGTCCGGCTTTCCTTCTCTTTCAGGCAAGCGGATGGCCATGAAAAAACGAATAACCGCCACGCCGCATGATGCGGTGTTTAAACGATTTCTTCGCCACCCGGAGACGGCGAATGATTTTCTCATGCTCTATCTTCCCGAAGCGATCCGCCAGCGGTGCGATTTCGCTACTCTGAGGCTGCAATCGGCGAGCTTTATCGATGAGGATCTACGCGCCTGGTATTCGGACGTGCTGTGGTCGGTGCAAACCACCTGCGGGGCGGGATATATTTACGTGGTGATAGAGCATCAGAGCTCGCCGGATAATCATATGGCTTTTCGTCTAATGCGCTATGCGATTGCCGCGATGCAGCGACACCTCGACGCCGGGCACAAAACGCTGCCGCTGGTGGTGCCGATGCTTTTTTATCATGGCGCAACCAGTCCGTATCCTTTTTCCCTCAACTGGCTGGATGAATTTGCCGACCCGCAGCTGGCGAAGAGGCTGTACGGCAGTCAGTTTCCATTGATCGACGTCACGGTCATGCCGGACGATGAAATCGTGCAGCATCGGCGGGTCGCCCTGCTGGAGCTGATGCAAAAGCATATTCGCCAGCGCGATCTCAGCGGCATAACGGAGTCGTTGGCGGCCGTGGTGATGCTGGGATACACTAACCCCCGGCAGTTGAGAATGCTGTTTCACTATATGCTGCAGTACGGTAACACGGCCGAGCCGGGCGTGTTTCTCCGCCGGCTGGCCCGCCGTCTGCCACAGTATGAGGAGACATTGATGTCTATCGCGCAAAAGCTTAAGCAGGAAGGTCGACAGGAAGGTCGGCATGAGGGCCGACAGGAGGGGCGCCTGGAAGGGCGCCTTGAGGGCTTACAGGAAGGGAGCCGGCGTGAGGCGCTGCGCATTGCCGGCAGCATGTTACAGAATGGCCTCGACAAAGAGACGGTACAGAAAATTACCGGACTGTCGGCTGACGACCTCAAGCCGCTGTATTGTTAACATCCTGCCACGGAAACCGTTGCCCGGCGCCAAAAACCGCCGGGCAAGGTGGCTTTAACCTTCGCTTTTCACCACTTTGATCTCCACCATACCGATCCCCAGCTGACGCGGGGAGTGGCCGAGGATATTGCCCTCGTTGGTGGACTGCGGGTCCGGCGGAGTGATGGTCAGCGTATTGCTGCGCGTTGGGTTGTCGAAATGCAGCGTCGTGGTGGTCACATCATCGACCAGTGTAAGTACTTGCTCACTTTGCCCAACCCGCACCGGGATCGGCTTATTGGCATTGGGACCGTAGGCTTTAGCGGTGATCACCAGATCAAATTTCTCCGGCAGCGGCTCTTTATATTCAATCTTCACGTCGCTGCCCAGCTGGGCATTGGACCACCGACCCCAGGACTCGGGGCGCGAAATGCCGCTAAACTGTTTCACCTCTTCCGGCGCGCCGGCAACGTTAAACACAAAGCTGTCGGCCTTATAGCGAATATCGTTGTCGACAACTTTCAGCGTATCGACGTTGCCCTTATAGCGCTCCATATCGATAAGGGTGTCCCTGAAGGCGGTCTTACCTTGCCACTGTGGCTTATCAACGTGCTGGACCTTCTGCTCACCCCCCAGCTGTCCCTGCGAGACGCACCAGTCGGTGGAGAGCGCCAGCTCAGGAGACCACAGCTGGCCCATTTTATAGCAGCGATCGACCCACACGAAATTATCCCGCGGCGCGAAATCGGCCAGCTGGAAGCGCAGCGGCGCCGAGTATTCGCTCTCCGGCAGCGGTTCAACGCGCTGGTTCGACACCCGGAGCAGCAGCGGCAGACGGAAATGGCTGCCGGAGAAGGCGATCATGTTCTTCTGCGAGTCGATGGTGAAGTTTTTCATCTCTTTCGGGAAGTTCCACAGGCGGATCACGTCGGGTTTCCAGGCCAGGACCTTCTCTTTCATATTCATGAAAATACCGGAGAGCGACTGGCCAGAGAGACTGCTGCGCCCGAGGCCGATATAGTTATCGCCACCGAGAATATCCAGCACCGTCGCGCCGTTATCCATGGTGTTGCGTTTCACCGCCAGGGTCTCCTGCTGCGGCCGATCGCCGCGCAGGACAAAGAACAAATTGCTGCGATCGTGCTTGTTGAGGTAATCCCAGGCGCTGTTCTTCATGGCCAGGTGATCGGAAGAGACCACGATGACCGTGTTTTTGAAATAGGGAGAGGCTTTGATCTTCTCGATCAGCGCGGCGATATGTTCCTGGCTGCAGCTAACGGCGCTGAAGGAGAGATTTTTCTTGCCGTCCACGTCATAGCGTTTACGCTCGCAGGTACGCGAGATAAAGCCGTCGGGATGGTGAGTGTCCACCGTCAGGGCGAACAGTGAAAAGCGTTTTCCGGACTGCGACAGTTCTTCGAATTTTTTCCACGTCTCGTCGAGTACCGTGTCGTCATAGAAGCCCCAGTCGTTGCGGTAGGTTGGATCGGCTACCGTGGTTTTGAGCTCTTCCGCCCCGAACAGGTGATCGAAGCCGTGGGATTTGAGAAACACGTCTTTGCCGGCAAAGCGCAGGTTAGCTCCCTGCACAAAATAGTTTTCGTAACCGGAGTTTTTCAGGATATCGCCAAGGCAGATATTCTGCGGAAAGAAGCTGGAGACCGAGGCCGAAGCGTTGCCTTCAAACGGGGCAAACAGCGGAATGCCACACTGTGATGCGACCATGCCGGCGATGGTGTAATCGGTCCCCGGCAGCTGCATAGTATTGCTGAAATCAATGCCCTCATCTTTTATTCTGCCAAGCTCAGGGGTGAGGTTGGGGAAAGCATCGTTATCAAAATAGGTGCGCTCAAGGCTTTCGCCATAGATATAGACCAGATTCAGCTGCGGATTGTCGATACGCTTCGACGGTTCTTTGTAGTACGCGGCAAAGTCCGGATCTCCTTCCCGCGACTGCGATTTCACCAGCTCGCTGATTTGATGGAAGGCCGGGCTGGCGTCGACCGAAGCCAGCGCCAGCAGCAGCGCCGCCAGGCTGTAGCCGACGTGATGAGGATGATGCCGACGGCGGCGCAGCACCCATCCCAGGGCGCCAAAGACGGCAACCAGCGCGACGGCCACGCCGACGCCCGGCAGAATGTATTTGCCGATCCCGGCGCCGGTCAGGCTGTTGGTCAGAGTGTAGAGTACCGCGTCGTTGATGCCGTCGCCGGTAAAGTAGTCGCTGGCGTAGAGGGTGATATTAAGCACCACGAACAGACCTAACACCGTGAGCGTGGCGGCAAACCACCAGGTGTTACGACCCGCTTTCCAGGCATAAAGCACCACCGAAGCTAAAAATAAGGCGATGGATAACAACTCTGACACAGCTCATCCTCATTAACGCCAGTTATCGGCTGGCAGAACAGATTACTTTTCAAGCCACACTGTAATTGCAGCGCCATCTTGCTGCAATTCTAGCGTCATGAAAGTGTGCAGTTATTCAGAATTGGTTTAGAAGTTGCCTTTTTTGATCGGCGTCGCAACGGGCGGGGCGGGGAAGCGCAAGGAGAAAAAGGCGAAAAAAGCCGTTTCAGGCCGCGCTGCCGTCGCGAAGGCGACAAACGCGGCATTGGCCCTCTGCGTCAGGAGAGAAAGTTAACGCCCTGTTTTAAGACCAGATCGCAGGCTTTGGTTTTCACCTGTTTCGCCAGCGAACTGTTGCCGAGGGTATTCAGGTCAAGCTGCTGGCCATTATTGCTATTGAGCAGCCCCTGCAGGCCATCAAGATAGCTGGTGTCCTGTTTTTGTTTTTCCGGCGTGCTGAGCCCCAGCTTATCCAGCACCTGGTTTTTGACGTTATCAGCGCTGGTCGCCGAGGCGAGCTTCTGTTTGGCGCAATATGACATGATCCCGGCGGCGTTATTCATGCTGCTGGCGGTCAGCGACTGGCTGCTGCCGTTGAGCAGGCTGGTCAGAGAGGAGATGGACATTCCGCCGCCGCTGGCCTGGGTGCTGCTGCCGCTGAGCTGGCTGGCGGCGCTGTTGAGGGAATCCTGCCAGGAGGCGGCGTGGGCGCCGGAGAGGGTAAATGCGCTGAGGGTAAGCGCGGCAAGTAAGCCATTTTTTAACGATTTCATAGACGGACTCATAAGCGTGACTGAAGAATCGCTTTAGTATAACGCCGTCGTCGTCCGGAAATCTCTTAATACTCCTTGCCGGTGACGCGGTGCCGGTAACTTTCCCAGTTGAAGATAACCCACAGGCTGTTGCCCAGGCGCATACGGTCCATCACCCGTTCGCCGAGCAGCTTATTCATCTCTTCCATATTACTGTTGGTCAGCATACCGGTGGGCCGTTTGGATGAAGATCGGCGGTCAACGATCTGATTGATAATGACCTTTTCATAGCGAGACTCTGTCTGCATACCAATTTCATCAATGACCAGAAGATCGACCTTGCTGAGGTCGCTCAGTAACTGCTCTTCGCTCGTCTCCCGGTTGCCGAAAGTATCTTTCATCGCCGACATAATATCGGCCACGGTGATGATTAAGACCGACTTCCCGCGCAGCAGTAGTTCGTTGCAGATAGCCGCAGCGAGGTGGTTTTTGCCGGTGCCTGGTTTGCCGGAGAAGATAAAGCTGGCGATATTGCCATCGAACTCCTCCACGTACTGACGCGCGCGGGCGAGGGCGTTCATCTGCCCCTCGCACTCGACGCGATAGTTATCAAAGGAGCAGTTCTGATGAAGGGGGCGGATCCCCGAGCGGTTAAAGGTGCGCTGCATTTTCATCGCGCGGTTCTCCCGCTCCAGTGCTTCGGAACGCAGCTTGCCTTGCTCTTTTTGCCAGGCCAGCAGCTCTTCGCCGGTTTTAAACGCCGGTTCGATATGAGCCGGCATCATTTTCTGCAGGCGCTTCATCAGATCGCCAACGTTTTTCATGCTCATCCTCGGAAACCTCGCGGAATATGACTGTCGGGTTCGCTAACGCTGTTCACATCGCGCTTCGGCTGCCCGCCGTTGCTGGCGCGGCTGATTTGCACGCTGCGAGCCAGTTTCTGCTGCCACTGCACGTGGTGAAACACTTTACCTTCCGCCTGCCAGTAAGCGACGAAAGCGGCCAGCTCTTCCGGGGTGACCGGCTGGCTCAGCGCGATGCCCCACAGCGCGGCCAGACGCTGAAAGTCGGCGTCCGGCTGCCAGGCCGCATACATGGCAAATTTGCCCATCGGCACCGCAACCGGCGCCGCGGCGGGCTCGTCGAAAAACTGCGGGTCAAGCGCGATGTCGCTGCCGGGGCGCGCCAGCCTGGCTTCCAGCTCCAGCAGCTGCGCCAGCCGGGCTGGGGTCAGCGCATAGAACGCCGGGGCGTTGTTGGCAAAAACGGCGACGGTGCCGTCAGTCGATTTCGCCAGCAGCGCCGCGTGCTGCTGGAGGAACTCTTCCAGGCCGCTAAAATGGGAGGTTAAAATTCGCGAAGACATAACTCTATCTCAACTCTGAACTGCAAAGAGTGGGGTGATCTGCACATAGTAGCACAGAGCCCGTCGCGGAAGGAGCGTCGCGGCTCTGCCG